>JALYUI010000788.1 GCA_030853845.1 Bacteroidota bacterium
CCGGCCCCGCCCGCGCCGCCGCCACCCCCGAGGATACCCTGGCCGTGCACCCCGGCCTGGCCGAGATTTATCTCGACGAAAACTACTATAGTGTGCTGGAAGACCCCACCGGCCGTCTTACGCTGGCCCAGATGCAAAGCCCGGCCTGGGCCGGCCGCTTCCAGCGCGTGCAGGGCTCCGGGCAGCCACCCAATATCCGGCACCCGCGCAGCGCCTACTGGCTGCGCCTGACGGTGCGCCACGCCGCCGTCGAAACTGATGCCTGGTACCTGGAGCTCTACGACTCGCACATTGGGCAGGCCGTGTTTTACCGGCCCCGGCCGGGCAGCGCCACGGCCTACGACAGCGTGGCCACCGGAGCCAGCAGCTCGTTCGATACGCGGCCGCATCCCTACAAAAACTTCCTGTTCGACCTGCCGCCCCGGCCGGGCCAGACGGTGACGTACTACCTGCGGCTGCATTCCGATACCAAAACCAGCTTCCGGGCCATGGTGCACAGTGGGGCAGGGCTCATTCCGGAGCTGTCGTTGCAGTATTGGCTGCTGGGCATTTTCTACGGCATCCTGCTCATCATGGTGGTTTATAACCTCATCCTGTACTTCTTTTTGCAGGAGCGCACCTACTTCTACTACGTGCTGTACGTGCTGAGCGGGGCGCTGCTGTTTTTGTCGGAAGACGGGCTGGGCTTTCAGTACCTGTGGCCGGCCTTTCCCCGGTTCAACCACTTCATCAGCGCGGCAGCCCCGGTGCTGCTGCTGCTCACGTTTGGCACCTATGCCAGCCGCTTTCTGGATACGGCCTCGCGCCTGCCGGGCGTGCACCGGGCCGGGCGCTGGGTGCTGGGCGGCAGCGCGGCCCTGCTGATACTCGATGCGGCCGTGGTACACTCCGGCTTCAGCTTCTGGCTGTACCTGCTGCCCTACGGCCTGCTGTACTACATTGGCTGGCAGGCCTGGCGCACGGGCCTGCGCCCGGCCCGCTACCTGCTGCTGGCGCAGGTGCTGGTGGCCATCAGCCTGATTTTTCTGATTACCCGCAAGCTGGGGCTCAATTTTTACAACAACGCCTACACGGTGTACAGCCTGAACGCGGCTTTTGTGCTCGAAGTCGTGATTCTGAGCTACGCCCTGGGCGAGAAGCTGAAGGGCCTGATGGACCTGACCCTGCTCTCGCAGCAGCGCCTGCTGAAGCAGATGCACAAGAAGCAGCACGCCCAGGAGCGCCTGGTGGAGCAGCTACACGAAAACCAGCTCCTGAAAGACCAGCTCAACACCGAGCTCGAAGCCCAGGTGGCCACCCGTACCGCCGAGCTGCGCCAGCAGCACGAAACCGTGGCGGCCCGCAACCGCGAACTCCTGGAGGCCAACGGCTTGCTGGCGCTGCAATCGGATGCCATTGCCAAGCTGAACCAGGAGCTGAGCTACGACCTGCACGCCGAAAAGGCCGCCCGCATTGAAGCCCGCGAAGTCGATTTCGGCGAGTTCAGCCAAATTTACCCTAACAAGGATGCCTGCCTGCGCTACCTGGCCGACCTGAAGTTAGCCACCCAGCCCTACCGCTGCCGCAAGTGCGGCCACGAAAAAAGCTGCGAGGCCCGCGAGCCCTACGCCCACCGCTGCACCCGCTGTCGCTACGTGGAGTCGGCCACCACGGGCACGCTGCTGCAAAAGGTGAAGTTTTCGATGGTGAAGGCGCTGTACGCGGTGTTTTTGCTGCACACCCACCGGGGCCACTACTCGCCGGCCGAGCTGGCCCGCGTGCTGGAGCTGCGCCCCGCTACCAGCTGGGCCTTCGCCCAGAAGGTGCTGGCCGCCTTGCAGCGCCGTCGCCAGGCCCCCGACTACGAGGAGGGCGAGCCCTGGACCCACGTACTGCTCGACGCCACGGCCGAGACCGAAACGGCCGAGCTGGAAGCGGTATCCGATGGCGAGGCGGACGGCTGAAAAGTCGCTGAAAATCCCTTGGCCGGTTCCGGTAACGTTTGTGGAAAGTGGTGCCGGGATTTTAGCGACTGGCAATACCAACAACCGGGGAAAATGACTTGCCAGCCAGGGTTACGACCGATGCGCTATTTTTTTTTGAAAAAACAGGCTTTTTTTTCGTTGTTTTTTAGCCTCTGAACCGAAATTCAGAAAACCGGCACCGGGCAATGCAGCACGGCTATTGGTCCGCCGGCGCGTGTGTACAAAGCGTAACGGCCTTACCGCCAACCAAGCTAAAAACAGCATTTTCAGGCAATTGACCGAGTTTTTACACTTGCGTTTGCCAAACACACAAGCATACATTTGGGCCACACCTCCCACCTGTACGCTGTGCTTGACTTGCTTTTCACCCGTGGATTGGCTGGCTTATCCGGCCGCCGCACGGTCCGGCTCCTCACCCTTTGGGGCAGCTGCCCGCTGCTGCTGGCGGGGGCCATATTGCCCGGCTGCCAACGGGCGGCCGTGCCCTCGGCCACGGTAGCTGCGGTAGCAACTGCGGCACCGACGGCCCCGGTGGCGGGCGCTACGGCCACTGCCGAGGCCCTGCCCGCCGCCAGCTTCAGCCCCCGCGTGCGGCAGCTGCTGGCGGAAATGACGCTGGAAGAAAAAATCGGGCAGATGACCCAGTTGGCCAACACGGCCATCAACTCCTCGGGCGTGCAGAAGGACGTGGGCCTGGACTCGGCTAAGGTGGCCGCGCTGGTGCGCGACTTCCATGTCGGCTCGTTTCTGAACGGCGAGGCAGTGCCGGCAGCGCAGTGGGTGCGCTATTCGACCCAGCTCCAGCGCATTGCCCTGCGCGAGTCGCGGCTGCACATCCCCATCATCTACGGCATCGACCACATGCACGGAGCCAGCTACGTGAGCGGCACCACCATTTTCCCGCACAACATCAACCTGGGGGCCACCTTCAACCCCGAGCTGGCCCGCCAGACGGCCCGCGCCACCGTGCTGGAGTCGGCCGACCTGGGCCACCACTGGGTGTTTGCCCCGGTGCTCGACCTGGGCGTGAACGTGTACTGGCCCCGCTTTTATGAAACCTACGGCGAAGACCCGCTGGTAGCGGCCACACTGGGCGCGGCCTTCGTGAAGGAGCTACAGGGCAACACCGAGATTGCGCCTTACAAAGTAGCGGCCTGCGGCAAGCACTTCCTGGGCTACTCCGACCCGCGCAACGGCTGGGACCGCACCAATGCCCTCATCCCGGACCAGCGCCTACAGGAGTTTTTCCGGCCTTCGTTTCAGGCTGCCATTGATGCTGGCCTGAAATCCATCATGATTAACTCGGGCGAAATTAACGGCGAGCCTGTGCACGCCTCCAAGGCCATTCTCACCGATTTGCTGCGTCGGCAGATGGGCTTCAAGGGGGTGGCCGTGACCGACTGGGAAGACATTATCCGGCTGGTACGCATCCAGAAAATAGCCCCCAACGAGAAGGAAGCCACCTGGATGGCCATCGACGCGGGCGTGGACATGGCCATGACGCCCTACACCACCACCTTCTGCGGCATCGTGAAAGAGCTGGTGCAGGAGGGCCGCCTCACGCCGGCCCGCATCGACCTGTCGGCCGGCCGGGTGTTGCAGATGAAGGACGACATCGGCCTGTTCGACAACCCCATGCCCCGCGCCGACCGCCTGAGCCGTATCGGAGACCCCGCCCTGCGCGCCCAGGCCACCGAAGCTGCTCGCCAGGCCGTAGTGCTGCTCAAAAACGAGAAGAACACCCTGCCGCTGGCTCCGGCCCGCGTGCAGCGCCTGCTCGTAGTTGGCCCCTCGGCCGACTCGCGCGCCAACCTCTGCGGGGGCTGGACACTGGCCTGGCAGGGCCGCCCCGAAGCCGCTTACCCCACCGACGTGCCCACCCTGCTCGAAGCCCTGCGCCACGAGTACCCCAAGGCCGTGGTAGAAACCCTGCCCTACTACACCGCCGCCGGCAAGCTCGCGCTCGGTTCCATTGCCGCCGCCGCCCGCCGGGCCGATGCCGTGGTGCTGGCCCTCGGCGAACGCCCCTACACCGAAGGCCTGGGCAACACCTCGGACCTGACCCTGCCCGACGACCAGCAGCAGCTGGTGCGCGCTGCGCAGGCCAGCGGCCGGCCCACGGTGCTGGTGATGATTGGCGGGCGGCCGAACATTATCCGGCAGGTAGCGGAGGTATCGCCGGTCATTATCTGGGCGGGGCTGCCGGGCTATGGCGGTGGCACGGCCCTGGCCGAAATCATCAGCGGGAAAACCAACCCCAGCGGCAAGCTGCCCTTCACCTACCCGCAGTTTGCCGGCCACACCACCAACTACCACCACGACAACAACGAGAATAGCCTCGATTTGAGCGACTTCGGCGCGGGCTTCGAACAGCGCGGCACCAAGTACAAAAGCTCGATGCTGACGGAGTTTGGCGAGGGCCTGAGCTACACCACCTACGCCTACGCTGGCCTGGCCCTGAGCGACTCGGTGCTGACCAGTCCCACCAACCGCCTGCGGGCCACGGTGCGGGTGGCCAACACCGGCCCGCGGGCCGGGCAGGAGGCGGTGCTCTGGTTTATCACCGACGAGGTGGGCCGCATCACGCGGCCGGTACGCCAGCTGCGCCACTTCGAGAAGCAGGCCCTGGCCGCCGGTCAGAGCCGCGAGTTCACCTTCGACATCGACCCGCGCCGCGACCTGACTTACCCCGATGGCCACGGCAACCCACAGCTGGAGCCGGGCTGGTTCACGCTGCGCGTGGGCTCGCAGCTGGTGCGCTTCCGCTACGCGGGCGGGCCGCTGGCCCAGGCCGGCCTGGCCGCGCCCGGCAGTACCGGGGCCGTGCTACCAATTCGCTAACAACTTGTTAGTCAGCAATTTTTCAACCAACGAAAACAACTTCTTTTAAGCTTCTCACTCATTTCAATCCCACCATGAAGCGAACTGTTTACCTGATGACACTGCTACGCAGCACGACCGTGCTGCTAGCCTGCGGCCTGCCCGTGCTGGCCAGCGCAACCCCGGCCGCCCCGGGCGCACCGATACTGGCCCGACTACGGGCCGACGTGCCCGTGAGCGGCCGCGTAACCGGCCCAGACGGTACCGGCTTGCCCGGCGTAACGGTGCTGGTGCAAGGCACCAGCCTGGGTACCACCACCAACTCCGACGGCATGTTTACCCTGAATGCGCCCGAAGGCAGCAAGCTGGTTATCAGCTTTGTGGGCTATGCCACGCAGTCGGTAGCCGTGACGGCGGGCATGCCCGCGCTGACCTTGGCGCTGCGCGAAGACACCAAGCAGCTGAACGAGGTAGTGGTGGTGGGCTATGGCACCCAGGAGCGCGGCAGCGTGACGGGGGCCATCTCGTCGGTGGCGGCCTCGGAAATTGTGCGCCAGCCGGTGGCCGACGTCACGCAGGCCATTCAGGGCAAGGTGGCGGGCGTGACCATTACCTCGAACGGCGGCGCGCCGGGCGGGGCGGCGGGCACGTCGGTGCGGGTACGGGGCATTACCTCCGACGGCAACAACAACCCGCTGTACGTGGTGGACGGCTTCCCGCTGCCCGACGGCGGCGACAACCAGCTGAACGCCATCAGCCCGAACGACATCGAGTCGATTGACATTCTGAAGGATGCCTCGGCTACGGCAATTTACGGGGTGCGCGCCGCCAACGGCGTGGTTATCATCACGACCAAGCGGGGCAAGGCCGGCAAAACCACCCTCAACCTCGACGGCTACCGCGGTATTCAGAGCATTGCGCGCAAGCTGAATATGCTGAATGCCGAGCAGTACGCCATTATTAACAACGAGAGCCGGCTGGCGGCCGGCAAGCCGGTGGCCCTGCCCAAGCTGGCCAACCCCGCCGCCCTGGGCGAGGGCACCGACTGGCAGAACGAGCTGTTTCGCAAGGCTGCCATGCAGAACTATTCGCTCTCGGCCACGGGCGGCTCCGACAAGTCGCGCTTTGCCATTTCGGGCACCTACTTCCAGCAGGACGGCATTATTCTGGGCAGCGACTTCGAGCGCTTCACGCTGCGTGCCAACGGCGACGTGCAGGTGAACAGCGTGTTCAAGATGGGCAGCAGCATTGCCCTCACCCACCTGAGCGACCGGCAGGTGCCGACCAACAACGGCGAGTACGGCACGGTGCAACAGCTGCTGCGCATGCCGCCTACGGTGCCCGCCTACCGCCCCGATGGCTACTACTACCAACCCAACACCGACGACGACAACTTCACCGAGGAAAACCCGCTGGCCACCTCCCAGCGCGTGAACCAGCGTTTCACCCGCAACCGCGCCCTCACCACGGTGTATGCCGAGCTGGAGCCCCTCAAGGGCCTGCGCTTCCGTACCAACCTGGGAGCCGACTTCACTTTCGACAACTTCAACAGCTTCGCGCCCAAAGCGCCCGAGCTGGCCGGCTACACCACCCGCCCGCTTTACCTGACGGCAGCGGCCTCAGCCACGTCGAGCTACGCGCCCAGCTACCTGATTGAGAACACCGCGACCTACGACCACCGGTTTGCCGACAAGCACCAGGTAACGCTGCTGGTGGGCCAGTCGGCCCAGCAGTTCAACTTCAGCAACGTGGAAGCCACCCGCCGCAACTTCCTGCGCAACGACCTACAGGTGATTAATGCTGGCCCGGTGGCTACCACCAGCGACTACGGCAACGCCGGCACCATCGACACGCCGCGCCGCCTGGCCAGCTACTTCGGCCGCCTGAACTACGAGTTTTCCGGCAAGTACATCTTCCAGGCCACGGCCCGCTACGACGGCTCGTCGCGCTTTCAGCCGGGCTCGAAGTTCGGCTTCTTCCCCGGCGCTTCGGCGGGCTGGCGCATCTCGGAGGAAGATTTCCTCAAGGGTAACGCCACCATCAGCAACCTGAAGCTGCGCGTGGGCTACGGCCGCGTGGGCAACGAGCTGAACGCCGGCCGCTTCGCCTACCTCTACGCCATCGACTTCGGCATTTCCTACCCCTTCGGCCCCAACGGTACCCTCAACAAAGGGGGTGCCCCCACCCGCCTGGCCAACCCCGACCTGCGCTGGGAATACAACGACCAGGCCAACCTGGGCATCGATATGGGCTTCTTCAACAACCGCGTGGAGGCCACCATCGACCTCTACAACCGCAACTCGCCCAACCTGATTGCGCCGGTGCCGCCGTCGCTGGTATCGGGCACGTTCCAGGATGTGAAGTCGAATGCGGCTTCGGCCTACAACCGGGGCATCGACCTGTCGGTAACCACCCACAACTACACGGGCGGGGGCACCAGCCTGAGTTGGTCGACCACCCTGAACATGTCGACCTACAAGACCCGGCTGTCGGCCCTGACTTCGGGTATTCCCTATAACGGAACCACTTACCTGAGCGGCGCGGTAGTTCGCTACGACGTGAACCAGGCGTTCGGCTCGTTCTACGGGCTGGTGGCCGAAGGGCTGTTCCAGACCCAGGAGGAAATTACCGCCCTGAATGCCCGTGCTCCCAAGGATGCCAGCGGCAAGGCCCAGCCCTACCAGGATGTCGCCACCGCCCCCGGCGACATCAAGTTCCGGGATGTGAACGGCGACGGCCGCATTACGGCAGAGGACCGCACCTTCATCGGTAATCCCAACCCAAATTTCACTTTCGGGATTACCAACACACTGTCCATGAGGAACTTCGATCTGAGCTTCTTCATCCAGGGCGTGCAGGGCAACGATGTGTACAACCTGAACCGCTACATCACCGAAAGTGCCCTGTACAGCACCACCAACGGCACTACCCGCCTGCTGGGCCGCTGGACCGGCCCCGGCACCAGCAACGACGTGCCGCGCGCCATCAATGGCGACCCGAACGGCAACCTGCGCATTTCGACCCACTACATTGAGGATGGCTCCTACGTGCGGCTGAAGAACCTGACCTTCGGCTACACCCTGCCCCGCGGCCTGCTGAGCCGGATTTCGGCCACCCAAATCCGGTTCTACTTCACGGCCCAGAACCTGGTGACGCTCACCAAATACACGGGCTACGACCCGGAGGTGAGCGCCAGCGGCGTCGACCTGGGCATCTACCCGCAGTCGCGTGTATTCATCGGCGGCATCAACGTCGGGTTCTAATTTTTCCCCAATCCCACCGCATCATCACCATGAATATCTCTAAATCGATTCTTCGCGGCGCATTCCTGCTCTCGCTGGGCCTGCTGGGCAGCTGCGGCGAGAAGTTTCTGGCCGAAGCCCCCGCCGACCAGATTACCGACGCCAACTTTTACCAGAACGAGAGCGATGCTGTGCAGGCCGTGACGGCCGCCTACAGCGAGCTCTCCAAAGCCGGCCAGTACAATGCCGCCCTCTGGGCCATGGACATCATGGCCGACATTTCGGTGACGGGCGGCGACGATGGCAACGACGGCATCGAGTACAAGCAGCTCGAAGCCTTCAGCATTCCGGCCACCAACAAAGTGGCCAGCCTGCTATGGGGCAGCTGCTTCGTGGGTATTCAGCGCGCCAACCTGGTGTTGCAAAAGGTACCTGGCATTAAGAACATTGCGCCGGCCGTGCAGCGCCGCTGCCTGGGCGAGGCCCAGTTTCTGCGCGCCAAATACTACTTCGACTTGGCACGCGTGTACGGCGATGTGCCCCTGTTTACGGCCCCGCCCAGCGGGCCGGCGGCCGTGAACATTCCGCGCACGCCGGTGGCCCAGGTGTACGACCAGATTGAGAAAGACCTGACCTCCGCCATCGGCAACCTCGACCCCGCTTACAGCGGCGACGATTTGGGCCGCGCCACTAAGTGGGCGGCCACTGGCCTGCTGGCCAAGGTATACCTCACCGAAGGCAAGAAGGCCGAGGCGGCCCAACGGGCCGGCGAGGTCATTACCAGCTCGGGCAAGTCGCTGTGGGCCGACTACGGCGACAACTTTAAAATCGCCAACGAGAACGGGAAGGAATCGCTGTTCGAGGTGCAGTTTATCAGCGGCAAGAACTTCGAGAACGGCGGCTACTCGCAGAACAACCCGGGCTTTGCCGGCAACGAGTTTTTCGGGCCGCGCGGGGCCAACCAGACCCCCGGTAGCGGCTACGGCTTCAACATTCCGGAGCCCGACTTCGTGAGCGGCTACGAGGCCGGCGACACCCGCCGGGCGGCCACCGTCATCGAGCCCGGCTACGTGTTTCCCGACGGCAAGAAGCAGTCGGACAAGGCCACGGGCTCGCCCTTCGGCTACAACTGCCGCAAGTGGTTCATCGGCAAGGTAAATACCGATGTCTGGGATTCGGGCCTGAACATTCCGGTGCTGCGCCTGGCCGAGATGTACCTGATTAAGGCCGAAGCCCTCGGGCCGAGCGGCGGGCTGGAGCCCCTCAACATTGTGCGGCGGCGGGCTTTCGGCCTGCCCCTAACTACAGCTTCGGCCAAGGACGTGACCACTACCGACCCCACCGCTTTCCAGGCGGCCGTGATTCGGGAGCGCAAGTACGAGCTGGCGTTCGAGATGGACCGCTGGTTCGACCTCAAGCGCCTGAACGGCACCTCGCTGGGCCTGATTCCGGTGATGACGGCCCAGGCTGCTTATCTGGCCGGGCTGGGCAAGGGCATCACCCGCGGCATTCCTACGGCCCGCAACCTGGTGCTGCCCATTCCGCAATCGGAGCTGGATGCCAACCCCGGCCTGGTGCAGAACGCCGGCTACTAAGCCCCGGCCATTGCCTTCTCCCTCACCCTTCGCTTCATCTCCAATATGAAATTATTTATTCGCGCGGCAACCCTTGCCTTGCTTTCCCTGCCCCTCGTGCTGGCTTCGTGCAAGAAGCCGGGCGACGACACCTCGCTTGAAGGCGCGGTACCCACCGCCAACTTCACGGCCACCGTCGATGCCTCGCAGTTCCCGGTGCGGGTGTCGTTCAAAAACCAAACCACCGACGCCTACTATTACCTGTGGGATTTCGGCGACCAGACCACTTCCTCGGCCGTGGACCCCACCCACACCTACCAGCGCGGCGGCACCTACACCGTGAAGCTGACTACGGCCGGCCGCGGCGGCACCACCACCACCCAGAAGGACGTGGTAGTGCCCTCGGCCTGCACCTTCGCCGGCTTCGCCGCCCTGACGGGCAATTGCAGCAGCGGCGCCTGGACGTTTTCGAGCCAGCCCGATGCCATTGTGCGCCTCGCCGCCAACGGCACTACGGTGCTGAGCACGCTGCCGGTCGCGGGTGGTTCGCTGCCGGCCTGCCAGGCCGACGACGCGTTCAGCTTTGCCGACAACTACACCTACAAGTATGACGCGGGCGGCGCTACCGGCCAGACCTACTCGAACGGGGCCTGCGGCACCGCCCGCGAGCCCGACTCCAACTTCACTTACAAGCCCGGCAGCGGCCTGGGCCAGCTTGTGCTGCTGGCCAACCACTCGTTTATCGGCCTCACCGATTCGGTGGTGAACAAAACCTACGACATCATTGAAGCCAGCGCCACCCGCCTACGCCTGCGCGGCACCAACCCCGACGGCACCTTCACGGTGGTTACCTACACGCCGCAGGTGTCGGCGGTGGAGCAGGCCCGCCAGCAGCTCACTGGCGGCTCGACCCGCACCTGGAAGCTCGATAACAGCGTGGCCGCCACCATTGTGGTTGGCCCCAGCGATGCCGACCCGACCGGCTACTACGCCGGCGGGGCTCTCGGCAGCCTGCCGCCCTGCCAGGCCGACGACGAGTTCACCTTCACGACGGCCAACGTGTATCAGTACAACGCCTTGGCCGAAACCTTTGTGGCCGGCGGCGGCGGCTGTCAGGCCCCGCGCTCGGGCTCGACCAGCTTCACGTTCGGTGCGGCCGCCGGAGCGGGCCTGGCCCAGTTTACCCTGGCTGCCGCCACGCCCTCACCCTTCATCGGCGTGACCGATGCGCCCGACCTGGTGTACCGCATTCTCAGCATCGACAACCAGCACATGGTGCTGCGGGCCGGCAGCTCCACGGCCGCGCTGGTGTTCACCATGAAACTGGTGGTAAAGTAGCGCTTGTTAACTGATTCTGGCTTGAACTATCTATCCGTCCGGTTTTTAACTCTAAATTATGAAAAAAATCCTCGCAAACGCCGCCACCGGCCTGCTATTGGCCCTGAGCCTGGCAAGCTGCACCGAAAAGAAAGCAGCCCCGACCCCGGCCCCGCTCGCACCCGTGGTGCCCGAGCTGAACGCCGACCCGCGCAACTACGCCGACTACACCGAGCTGGTGTGGAACGATGAGTTCGCGGGCAGCGCCATCGACCCCGCCAAGTGGAACTATGAAACCGGCGGCAGCGGCTGGGGCAATAACGAGCTGGAATACTACACCACCGCAGTCGACAACTCCTACATCAACAACGGCAACCTGGTGATTGAGGCCAAGCGCCAGGCCCAGGGCGGGCGTGACTACACCTCGGCCCGCATGCTCACCAAGGGCAAGCAGAACTTCCAGTTTGGCCGTATCGACGTGCGCGCCAAGCTGCCGCAGGGCCAGGGCCTCTGGCCGGCCATCTGGATGCTGGGCAGTGACATCGACACCAATAACTGGCCTAAGTGCGGCGAAATCGACATAATGGAGCTGCGTGGCGAGGAGCCCAATAAAATGCTGACCACCATGCACTTCCCCAATAGCTCGGGAACCCATGACCAAAAAGGTGGACCCAACCAGGTGCTGTCGAACGGCAACTTCTCCGACGCCTTCCACCTCTTCAGCGTGGTGCGCAGCAAGAATCAGATGCGCTTCTTCCTCGATGGCAACCTGTATTTCACCTTCTCGCCCGGCGACGTGGGCAGCGGCGGCTACCCTTTCAACAACCCGTTTTTCCTGGTGCTGAACGTGGCCGTGGGCGGCGATTTCGTGCGCCCCCCCACTGCCTCGACGGTTTTCCCGCAGCAGATGCAGGTAGACTACGTGCGCTACTACCAATACAAGTAGGCAATGAACAGCCAGCAATGAATGGTTAAATAATCTGCTTGTCAATACCTTACGAAAATCGACAACTGTTCATTGCTCATTGAATCAAAAACTGCCCCTCATTCCGACCGGGCTCTGGTGGGAACAATTTGTTCGGTCGGATAGGGTGGTGGCTGCGTCCGGTCTGGTGAGGCCGGGCGTGGCTGCCCCCGATGGGGGCTCCGGCTCCCAGATTTTCAAGTGCTCACCCGGCATTTCTTCCTCGCTTGGCTTATGCTTTCAACCCTACTCTCGGGCCTGTTGCTGCTGGGCTGGCTGCCCGGCCCGCCGGCCGCCGCGCCGCGCTACAGCTTCGGTAAGCTGGCCTGGAGCGACGAATTCAACTACGCCGGCCTGCCCGACTCGGCCAAATGGACCTACGATGTGGGCGGCAGCGGCTGGGGCAACCAGGAGCAGCAGTACTACACCAAAAAGCGCCGCGAAAACGCCCGTGTCGAAGGCGGCAACCTCGTGATTGAGGCCCGCAAAGAGGCCCTGATGGCCGGCAACGCCTACACTTCGGCCCGGCTGGTTTCGCGCGGGCCGGGCGGCAGCCAGACCTACGGCCGCTTCGAGATTCGGGCCCGCATTCCGGGCGGGCGCGGTACCTGGCCCGCCATCTGGATGCTGCCCGACCAGAATCCCTACGGCAACCACAGCTGGCCCGACAACGGCGAAATCGACATCATGGAGCACGTGGGCTACGACCCCAACGTGGTGCACGCCACCACTCATTGCAAGGCCTATTACTTCCGCATCAACACCCAGAAAACGGGCATTACCAAGCTGCCCGATGCCACCGCAGCCTTCCACGTGTACTCGCTGGAATGGACGCCGGAAACCATTACCGCGCAGATTGATGGCCAGCTGTACTTCGCCCACCGCAACGAGGGCACCGGCTGGGAAACCTGGCCCTGGAACCAGCCCTTTCACCTGCTGCTCAACCTGGCCGTGGGCGGCGAGTGGGGCGGCCTGAAGGGAGTGGATGAAGCCGCTTTCCCCCAGCAGATGCTGGTGGACTACGTGCGCTTTTATCCGCTGATGAAGAGCTGACGAAAGCCTCCGGTGCCGGCTGACCGGCGCTGGAAACGAAAGCAGCGCACCCCGATAACCCCATTCATATTTCTCACTAATTCCCACTTTCACATGCGCTTTTTTACGAAAATGATTGGCGCGGCTGCTTTGGTGGCCGCCGGCACCACGGCTGCAGCGGCCCAGACGCTGTACGACAACTTCGAGAATACCCGGCTGGTAAGCTACCCGACGGCCCAGGGCACGTTCACGCAGAACACGCCCAACCCCGGCTCGAACGCCGTGAACAGTAGCAGTACCTGCGCCCTCTACACCCGCGATGGGGCGCAACAATATGCCGTGATTGTGGTGAAGCCCAACAATGCCCGCATGGCCGATGTAGCAGCCTACGCCACCGGCACCAAGCGCATCTCCATCAAGTTCCGCAGCCCCGCCGTGGGCGTAGTGGTGCAGGCCGTGCTCCAGAACAGCACCAAGTCGAACACCAACCAGTACCCCAACGGCAAATTCGCCGGCGATTTCAACGCCACCACCACTGTAGCCAACGCCTGGGAGACGCTGACCTTTACCTTCGCCGCCGCCAGCGCGGGCAACTTCGACCCCACCGTGACCTCGGCCGATGTGGACCAGATGGTACTACTGGTGGCACCCGGCACCAACAACGCCGCTACGTATTACCTCGACGACATAATGGCCCCGGAGCTCGTAACCGTGACCCCGCCTAGCAACATGGCCGTGCGCCAGCTCTACGACAACTATGATGGCACCCGCGCGCTGAAGTACATCGCCTACAAAACCGGGGGCGGCCTCAAGCTCGATACCCTGAACCCGGCCCCCAGCGCCGGCAACCCCAGCGCCCGCGTGGCCCGCTACACCCGCTCGAACCAGCAGTACGACTCGTTCGTGATGCAGTCGCGCGGGGCGGCCATCAACGATGTGAGCAACTTCAAGAACAACACCTCCACCGCCCTGCACATGACACTGAAGGTATTCAGCACCGCTCCGGGCATTGTCTTCCAGATTACGCTGCAGGACTCGAC
>JALYUI010000002.1 GCA_030853845.1 Bacteroidota bacterium
GTTCCCAACGCCCGCATTGCAGGCAAAGTCCCGAAGTTGGGACTTACAGAATATGGAATTCGATGCGGCGGTTGAGTTGCCGATGCGCTTCGCTATCGTTAGCGGCCAGCGGGTGGGTGTCGCCGTAGCCCCGCGAGCGGAGGCGGGTAGTGGAGATGCCATGCCCCGAGAGATACTCGACCACCGCCTGCGCCCGGCGCTGCGAAAGCTGAATATTCGATTCCTGCGAGCCTACGTTGTCGGTATAGCCCGAAACCTCAATCTGCACGTCGCGGTACTGGCGCAGAAACTCGATGAGCCGGTTGAGTTCGGTGCGCGACTGGGGCTTGAGTTCGTACTTATTGGTATCGTAAAACAGGTTGTTCAGCACCACGCTGCGGCCGGCGCGCACGGGCTCCAGGTAAATATCCAGCGCCGTTGGGCTGAACGGGCGCTGGCTGCTATAGTCAAAGCTCAGGCTTTTAAGCAGGTACTTATCGGCCGAAGCGTACATGGCATAGTGGTGCCCTTCGTTGAGCACGATGGTGTAGTCGCCGTATTCGGCATCGGAGGTCACGTACTGAGTCAGCACATCAGTATCGAGGTCGTAGAGCTTCACCTCGCCTTTTAGCGGCTTTTTAGTGTTGGCGTCGAACACCCGGCCCTGAGTATAAGTGCTGGTTTCGCGCGCCTTCACGGGCGGCGGCACCGCGAAGCTGAACAGCTCGACCGGCCGTTCGCGGGCCAATCGGTAGCCCCCGGGCGGCTCCTGGCTGGCGCGGCTGCGCGAGCAGAACCCTTTCTGGTTATCGGAGGTAATGAACAGCGAGGCTTCGTTTTCGAAGGTGTTGAGCGGGTAGCCCAGGTTGGTGGGAATGCTCCAGGTGTTAGCCGTCATTTTTTCGCAGCGGTAAACGTCGAGGCCGCCCATGCCCACCAGGCCATCGGTAACATAATAGAGCGTGGAGCCGCTGGCATGAATAAACGGTGCCATATCCTTGCCGGGCGTGTTGATGGGCGTACCCACGTTTTGCGCGGCGCTCCAGTTGCCGTCGGGCTGTAGGGTGGTCACGTAAATATCTTCCTGGCCCTGGCCGCCGCGGCGGGTCGAGGTAAAATAAAGCGTGCGCCCATCGGCCGACAGCGAGGGCTGCGAGTCCCACTCAGTCGAGTTTACGTTCAGGCCCAGGTTAATAGGGGTGCTCCAGTTATTGCCGGTGCGCCGCGAAATGTAGAGGTCGCAATTGCCAATGGCCTTGGGCCGGTCGCAGGAGGCAAAAACCAACGTTTTGCCGTCGCCCGAAATCGAGCCGGCTCCTTCGTTGTAGCTGGAGTTGATAGCAGGCGAAATGGGCTGGGGCTCGCCCATGCTGCCATCCTTGTTCTGGCGGCTCACATACAGGTCTTCGCCGCTACTGGCAGCCGGGCGGCCGGTAAACAACAGGAAGCGGTTGTCGGCCGTGAGGTCGGGAAAATATTGAAATTTGAAGCCGTTGAGGGGTGGCGGCAAGGGCACCGGCGCTTCGCCTACCGGGTGTTGCAGGGCCTCCAGGGCAAACTCGCAGTTCAGCATCTGGTGCTGCGATTTAGCCAGGTTTTTCTGGGCTTTCGGGGCCACTTTCATCAGCTGGCGGTAAGCATCGAGCGCCACCTGGTACTCGCCGTAGCTGATGGCCAGGTCGCCGACCAGCTGATACTCGGAGGCATGCACGGCATCGAGGGGCACTTTGCTCAGACCGTCGCGGTAGGCTACCAACGCGCCCCGATTGTCGCCCATGGCTTTCAGCAGCGAGCCGCGCAGCAGATAGGCATCGCCAAACGAAGGAAACTTCTGGTTGAGTTGCCCGAGCACTTCCACGGCCTTGGCAAAATCGCGGGCTTTCACGTACTGCTGGGCTTTTTCCAGCAAGCCGCGCGCCTTGGTGTTGGTGGGCGTCGGCACCTTGGGCGGAAGCTGGCCCCAGACAGCCCCGGCAAAGGTGCTACCCAGCAAACACATGACTCCGAGGCGCAAGGCCCGCAATACTGAAAAGCTACGCATGGGGTATACTAGGGAATATCCAGGTACTTGTGCGTCTGCAACGATATTTGCCAGCGCGGATGAGCTTTAACATACTCGACCAGCGCAGGGGTCATGCGGGCCGCCCGGCTCCACTCGGGCTGTAGATAGAGGCGGGTAGTAGGCGGCACGAGGGCAGCGTGCGCTTCGGCCCAGGCAAAGTCGTGCTCATTAAACACCACCACTTTCAGCTCATCGGCCACTGCCAGCACTTCCGGTAAGGGCGCTTTAAACTTCTTGGGCGACAAACATACCCAATCCCAATCACCCGACAGCGGATGCGCGCCGGAGGTTTCGAGCCAGGTATGACAGCCAGCAGCCCGCAAAGCCCGCGTGAGCGGGCCGAGGGGATGCATCAGCGGTTCGCCGCCGGTAATGACTACGTTACGCCCGGGGTAGGCCAGCACGGCCTCAACCAACTGCATTACCGACTGGCGCGGATGAGCATCAGCATCCCACGACTCTTTCACGTCGCACCACACGCAGCCTACGTCGCAGCCACCCAGCCGGATGAAGTGGGCTGCCCGGCCCATATTGTAGCCTTCGCCCTGAATCGTATAGAACTGCTCCATTACGGGCAGCAAATGGCCCGCTATTGTAAGGGAGCCGTCACCAAAAGGTGCAATAATTTCGGAGGATAGTTGCGTCACGACTTAAAAGCAAAACGGCACCCGGAAGCTAAACTTCCCGGGTGCCGGCAAAAAGGAAGCTTGTTCCCGATGCCGGACTTAAAAGTACAGCACCGGGACAGCTTAACCAAATATTCCAAAAATTCAGTTCGCTGGGCGCGGATAAATTTCTCCGGTTGCCGCGCGCAAAGTATTCAGTAAAAGCATGGCAATGGTCATCGGACCCACTCCGCCGGGTACCGGCGTAATGGCTGAGGCCAGCGGGGCGACCTCGGCAAAATTCACATCCCCCTTCAACGCGAAACCGCTTTTTTTGCTGGCATCCGCCACCCGGGTTGTGCCCACGTCAATCACCACCGCTCCGGGGCGCACCATGTCGGCCGTTACAAACTCGGGCCGGCCAATAGCCGCCACCACAATGTCGGCCGTACGGCAGATTTCTGCCAGGCCCTGGGTACGGGAGTGGCATAAAGTAACCGTGCAGTTAGCCGTATCTAAATTCTTAGCCAGCAATATACTAACTGGAGTGCCCACAATATTAGAGCGGCCGATAACCACACAGTGCTTGCCGCTGGTTTTAATACCCTGCCGGGCCAGCAGCTCCACAATTCCCGAGGGTGTGGCGGGCAGCAGGGCGGGCAGGCCGGCCACCATCCGGCCGATGTTCATGGGGTGAAAGCCGTCGACATCCTTCTCGGGACGGATGGCTTCAATTACCTTTTCGGGGCTGATGTGAGCGGGCAGGGGCAGTTGCACAATAAAGCCGTCAATCTCGGGGTCATTGTTCAGCTTGTCTACCTGGGCCAGCAAGTCGTCCTCGGTAATATCGTCTTCGTACCGGAGCAGCGTCGAGCCGAACCCGACCCGCTCGCAGGCCAGCACCTTGTTGCGCACGTAGGTTTCGGAACCGCCGTCGTGGCCCACCAGGATGGCGGCCAGGTGCGGCACCTTGCGGCCGGCGGCCTTCATGCTGGCTACTTCAGCAGCAATCTCGGCTTTGATGTCTTCGGCGGTCTGCTTGCCGTCGATAATGTGGGGAGTGATGGTTGGGTTCATAGAGCGGTTGGTTATTGTTCTGAGCACAGGGCGGAATTCGGAAAACGCTGCATCCGACCGGAAGACTTCGGTTCTTCAGTACGCTCGGGAAAGCGCATAAAAAAAGGCGGCCCGAAAGCCGCCTTTTCCAAATCAATCAATTTTAAGAACTGCCAGAAAGGCTTCCTGCGGAATCTCGACGGAACCCACGGAACGCATCCGTTTTTTGCCTTCCTTCTGCTTTTCGAGCAGCTTGCGCTTGCGGCTGATATCGCCGCCGTAGCACTTGGCAATTACGTTTTTGCGGAGGGCCTTCACGGTTTCGCGGGCAATAATTTTCTGCCCGATGCTGGCCTGGATGGCGATATCGAACATCTGACGCGGCAGTAGCTCCCGCAGCTTCTCGCAGAGGCGCTTGCCCCACTCGTAGCTCTTGGAGCGGTGCACGATGGCCGAGAGGGCGTCCACTTTCTCGCCGTTCAGCATCACATCCAGCTTCACCATATCGGCTTCGCGGAAGCCAATCAGCTCGTAATCAAGCGAAGCATAGCCCCGGCTGATGGTTTTGAGC
>JALYUI010000631.1 GCA_030853845.1 Bacteroidota bacterium
CCAATATGCCGCCCCCGGGGCTGCGGTTCGGTAGTCCGCAACCTGAGTTAAATCGCCGAATCACCAGCGGCCCCTGGGCCTTCCGGTTTCGGCGCGGCGGGTGTGGCCGGGGGCGCGGGGTTGGTGAGCTGGGCAGTTTGCTGCTGGGCCAGCAGGCCGATGAGGGCCTCGACCAGGCCGCCACCCGCGCCGGTGCCGCCGCCATTGGCCTGCACCTCGGGCACGATTTTCACCTGCCGGTCGCCGATAATCTGCATCAGCTGCAGGCCGGTGAACTCGCGGGTGCCCAGCGCTTCCACGCCCACGCGGTAGGCTTCGGCCTTAGCATTGCCGATGGCGCGAATGGCTTCGGCCTCGCCCACGCCGCGCAGGCGGGTGGCTTCGGAGTCGGCAATAGCGCGGAGGCGGGTGCTTTCGGCCTCGCCGCCGGCGCGCAGCTTGGCGGCTTCGGCTTCGCCGCGTACTTTTTTCACCTGGGCGTTGGCCTGGAGCTCGGCGATGTTGACACCCTGCTCGCTCTGCACGAGCGAGTTTTGGATGTCGGCAATGCTGGTTTCGCGCACCAGGGCCTGGCGCTGGGTCTGGGCGGCCTGCTGCACCTCGTAGGTTTTGCGCTGCTCTTCGGCCAGCTTGCGGTCGGTCTGGGTGGTCATCAGCTGGGCCGGGGGCACGATGTCGCCGATGAGTGTGTCAACGGCCTGCACGTTATATTCCTGGAGTGCCGTGCGGATGAAGGCGGCCGCTTCGCGCTGGCGCTCGGCGCGGTTGGTGAGGTAGTCGAGCACGGTGAACTCCTGGCTGGAGTTGCGGAAGTAGTTGCCCACGATGGGCTCCAGCACGTGGTCGACCAGGTTTTTCATGGAGCCCACGCGGGAGATGACGCGGGGTGCATCGAGCGCCGCTACGTGAATAATCTGGGCCACGTCGAGGTTGAAGGAGAAGCCATCGCGCGAGCGCACCGTGATGCTGCTCAGGTGGTCGTCGTAGTGGTGGGCTTCGGTGCGCACGGCCCAGTTGAGCACGATGTTGGTGGTGGGTATCAGCTCCACCTTCATGATGTGGGTGTTGAGGGGCTGCCGGCCGGGGTAGAGCGGGGTGGCCCAGATGCCCTTGTGGCCAACCTCGACGAGGTTGCCGTGGGTAAAATCAGCCCCGCTCACATCGACGGCCGGCTTGCCGACGAAGGAAATGACCACGCCGACGTGGCCGATGGGAATTTCCGTCATGGGCACCTGCTCGACGCGGGCAAACCAAGGGTTCAGGTTCCAGGAGCCGGAGAGCAGGATTTGCTCCTGCAGGCCCCGGCTGCCACCGGCCGCCAGGAAAGCCTGGGCATCCTGGAAGTTGTTGTGGCTGGGAATAACGGGGCCGGCAATTTCGCCGGGCGTGATGGGCACGCCGTCGAGCGTGGTGACGATGCCCACCGCGTCGGGAGCCACGCGGTAGATGAACAGCTCCTCGGGCCGCATGCCCATGCTTTCGGCCGTGCGCTGGGTGATAACCGTGAACAGGGCCGTGTTGATGCGGTAGGTGCCGGCCGTGAGCATGCCGATTTGCCGGCCCTTCTCGCCGCCTGCGGTGAGGAATGCGCGGGCATCCTGGTAGTTGTCGCAGGGTATTTCGCGGGCCAGAATGTGGCTGGGTGGGATGGGCTCGCCGCCATTGGCCACCACGAGGCCGATTTCGCCCTGCGGCACTACCACCACGGCTACCTTGCTCACCGAGAACTGCCAGGGCCAGAGGAATAAGTGCCAGCCGGGCGCGAGCGTGTCGGCCTGGTAGCCGGCTTCGCCTTCGAGGGCCACGAGGCGGCCGGGCGCGAGGCTGCGGCGGGAAAATTTCTTGACGACGACCCCAACTTCCATCTCGCCGATAACGACGATGCCGAGCAGCGACTTGGCCAGCAGCAGTAGAATGAGCAGGCCGACCACTATGCCAATGGCGGCGTAGGCCAGCGAAACAGTAATTGCTAAAAACATAGAGAGGAGCAGAAAAAAGAAAAGTGATTTAAAAATGAATGGACAGCGGCTGAATCGGCGAGCCTCACCAGGCGTTACAGCAACCGGTAGTAAATAAGCCCCGCGGACTGCTGCCGGAAAGGTAATACACCCGCCACCGTATGGGGCGGACTGCGCAACGCCCGGCGGCCCGCCGTAATTTCGCGCTGTGCCCATCACTCCCGCCCCGCCGCCCGCCACGCTGCTCATCCAGACTGCCTTTATCGGCGACGTGATTCTGATGACAGCCCTGCTCGACTACCTGCACCAGACCGCGCCCGCCACGCCCGTGGATGTGCTGGTGCGGCGCGGCAACGAGGGCCTGCTGGCCGGCCACCCCTACGTGCGCCAAGTGCTCATCTGGGACAAGAAGCATCGGAAATATGCTGCGCTGTGGGAGTTGCTGGGCCGGATTCGAGCCGCGAAATACGGTCGCGTCGTGACCTTGCAGCGCTTTGCCAGTACGGGCTTCCTCACGGCGTTTTCGGGTGCACCGGAGCGAATTGGCTTCGCCAAAAACCCACTGAGCTGGTTTTTTACGCGCCGCGTGGCGCACCACATCGGCGACGGCACCCACGAGGTGACCCGCAACCTGCGGTTGCTTAATGAGGAATTAGGAATGAGGAATGAGGAATTAGCTCCGTCTGGTAATTCCTCATTCCTCATTCCTCATTCCTCATTAAGCGTAGCGTCCCGGCCGTGCTTGTTTCCTTCGGCGGCTGATGAAGCGGCCGTGGCGCCCTACGCAACGGCCGGGCCGTATGTATGCCTGGCACCCACTTCGGTGTGGTTTACCAAGCAGTTTCCCGAAGCGAAGTGGCTGGAACTGCTGGCGGCACTGCCAGCCGGCCTTCGCGTGTACCTGCTGGGCGGCCCGCCCGACGTGGCCGTCTGCGAACGCCTGGCCGCCGCCAGCGGCCGCGCCAATGTGGAGAGCCTGGCCGGCAAAATCGGGCTGCTGGCCTCGGCGGCGCTGATGCGCGAAGCGGTGATGAACTACGTGAACGACTCGGCCCCCATGCACCTGTGCTCGGCGGTGGGGGCACCCGTCACGGCCGTTTTTTGCAGTACGGTGCCGGCGTTTGGGTTCGGGCCGCTGTCGCCGGTTTCGTTCGTGGTGGAGACGATGGAAGTATTGGCCTGCCGGCCCTGCGGGCTGCACGGGCACGCGGCCTGCCCGCTGGGGCACTTTCGCTGCGCCTATGGCATTGAGGTGGGGCAACTGCTGAAATCAGTGAGCAGTTATCAGTGAGCAGTTATCAGTGAGCAGTTATCAGTGTAAGGGATTCTGCACTGTTAACTGTTTCCTGATAACTGCTCACTGCCTATTGTACCTTTGTATTACTTATGCTCGATTACCACATCCACGAATATCCCAACGGTATCCGCCTGTTGCATAAACAGGTACTGCACACTAAAATAGCGCATTGCGGGTTTCTGCTCGACATTGGCTCGCGCGATGAGGCCCCGCACCAGCAGGGGCTGGCCCACTTCTGGGAGCACATGGCCTTCAAGGGCACCGAGAAGCGCAAAAGCTTCCACATTCTCAACCGCCTCGAAACCGTGGGCGGCGAGCTGAACGCCTACACCACTAAGGAAAAAATCTGCTTCTACGCCGCGCTGCTGAGCACGCACTTTGAGCGCGCCTTCGAGCTGCTGACCGACCTCACGTTCAACTCGGTGTTTCCCGGGCGGGAGGTGGAGAAGGAGCGGGGCGTGATTCTGGAGGAGATGAGCATGTACCAGGATGCTCCGGAAGATGCCATTATCGATGATTTCGACACCGTGGTGTTTGGCGACCACCCGCTGGGCGTCAACATCCTGGGCACCCGCGAGAGCGTGAGCCGCTTCCAGACGGCCGACTTTCACGCCTTTTTGCAGGAGCAGATGCGCACCGACCGGCTGGTGTTCAGCTCGGTGAGCAACCTGCCGTTTGCCGAGGTGAAGCGGCTGGCCGATAAGTTTCTGGCCCCGCTGCCGGCCCGGCTGGGGCCGCGCACGCGCCGGGCGGTGGGCGGCTACGAGCGCAAGAGCCAGACCGAAACCCGGCCCATTCAGCAGGCGCACTGCCTGATTGGTGGCCCGGCCTACTCGCTGAACGACGCGCGCCGCATCCCGTTCTTCATGCTGAACAACATTCTGGGCGGGCCGGGCATGAACTCGCGCCTCAACCTGGCCGTGCGCGAGAAGTACGGCCTGGTGTACACCATCGACAGCACCTACTCGCCCTACACCGATACAGGATTGTTCGGCATTTACTTCGGCACCGAGGGCAAGCAGGTGAAGCGCACGCTGGGCCTGGTGCAGAAGGAGCTGAAGCTGCTGCGCGAAAAGATGCTCACCACCAACCAGCTGCACATTGCCAAGCACCAGCTGATGGGCCAGCTCGCCATGAGCGAGGAAAGCAACGGCGGCATGATGCAGCTGCTCGGCAAAAGCACCCTCGACCTAGGCCGCGTGGAGCCGTTGAGCGAGATTTTCACCAAAATCGAAAAGATTTCGGCAGCTGAATTGCAGGAAATGGCCAACGAAGTGCTGACCGAGGAGCACTTGAGCGTGCTGCAATACGTGCCGGAAGGGAAGTAATGAGCCGGCCCGTTTTCGGCCACGTGGGCAGCTACCGGCCGGGCGACACGTTCGTTAACCGCATTGAGCTAGCGTTGAGCGGCGTGCACCGGCCCCGCCGGTCGGGCGTGTGCGGCACCCGGCAGCTCGGGGCCGAGAGCATCGTGCTGGCCGGGCAGTACGAGGACGACGACTTCAGCGAAGCCGAAATCCGCTACTCCGGCAACGGCGGGCGCGACCCGAAATCGGGCCGGCAGATTAGCGCTCAGGTGGCCACGGGTACCAACCTGGCGCTATTGAAAAGCGAAGAAACCGGCCAGCCGGTGCGGGTGCTGCGCAAGGTGCCGGGCCTGGCTGGCGGGCCGGACGTGTACCGGTATGAAGGACTGTACCGAGTAGTATGTTCGAGCTTTGGTCCTGGGAAGTCGGGCTTTGGGGTGTATGTGTTTCGGCTGCGTCCTGCCGGATTTTAGCCCGCAGAGGGCGCTGAAGTTTGCGCTGAAGTCGCAGAACGTTC
>JALYUI010000634.1 GCA_030853845.1 Bacteroidota bacterium
GCGTCAGGAAGCGGACCCCGACCACGGCCGTGGTGGTGGTAGTGGTGACCATCCGGCCCGCAGCGCCCGGCTCGGTGAGCGGGGCGGGCAGGCGCTGCCGGGTGTTCTCCACGTTCACGCCCCCAAACACGCGGAAGTAGTCGTAGAGGTAGCGCTCGTAGGTGGCCTCGGTTTCCATGTTGCGGTTCCAGCCGTTCTCCACGCTCAGGTTGAACTGGTTGCGGATGTTGGACGACATCAGGTTCAGCGTGCCCATGTGCGAGGCCACGCCGAGCAGGCCCCAGGTGTAGTACTGGTCGGTTCCCCGCACCGCCGTACTCGCCGGATAGCCCTGCATCCGCGGGTCGCGGGGCGTGCCGTAGCTCACCACGCGGGCCATGCCGCCCACCAGGTGGTAGAGTACGTGGCAATGCAGAAACCAGTCGCCCGACTCGTCGCCCAACACCTCGATGGTGACCTGCTGCATGGGGGCCACGTTCACGGTGTGCTTAAGGGGCGAGTATTCGCCGTTGGCGTTAAGTACCCGGAAAAAGTGCCCGTGCAGGTGCATGGGGTGGTGCATCATCGTCAGGTTGTTGTAGGTGATGCGGGTAACCTGGTTAACGTGAATGGGAATTACATCCGCCTCCGAAAGCGGCACGCCGATCATGCTCCAGATGTAGCGCTGCATGTTGCCGGTGAGGTTGAGCAGGATATTGCGCACGGGCAGGCTGTTGGCATAGGCCGTTTTCTGCGGAGCCCGCAAGAAGTCGTAGTTGTACTCGGCGAACATGTCCATGCCGGCCATCCCGCCCGCCGTTTTCTGGCCGCCGCCCATGTCCATGCCGGTCATTGGCTTATCGGCACCCATCTGCATGTCGGCCATCTGCATGTCGGCCATCGGCATATCGTGACCGGCGTGGGCCGTATCGGCGGGCATTTTCATGCCATCCATCTGCTTCATACCATCCATCTTCATACCGGCTACGGCGGGCTTGGGTGGCGTGGGCTGGTCGTTCATCTTCATGCTGGCTTTCTTGTCGCTGCCGCCCATGTCCATGCCGGGCATCGGCTTATCGCCGCCTATTGACATGCCGCCCATTTTTCCATCTTTCCCTTGCTTGCCCATTCGCATGCCCCAGTTGGCCTTCATCTGCTCGGGGTCGACGTGGTGGGGGCGGAACTTGATGGCCGGTGCGCCCATGCGCATGTCCATTTTGGCCATCTGCTGCATCAGCGCGATTTTGTCGGGCCGGGGCAGCACCGGGGCGGCCAGCACCGGCCCCGTGCCCAGGTAAGCCGAGGTGGTGCCGGAGCCATCCTGCGCCATGGCCCGCAACTCCAGCTTGCCGCTGGGCGGAATCGTGACCAGGAAATCGTAGGTTTCGGCAATCGCGATGAAGGTTTTGTTGTGCTTGACCGGCACCACGTCCTGCCCGTCGGCGGACACCAGCAGCGGGTCCTCGCCCCCAAACGTCAGCCAGAACTGCGTCGAGGTTCCCCCGTTGATGATGCGCAGGCGCACCCGCTCGCCGGGCTTCAAATCCGAGTATTGCTGTTCCGGCTGGCCGTTTACCAGGAAGGCGTTATAATACACGTCGGCAATGTCGAAGCTCTCCATGCGCTGCTTCCAGAAGTTGAGCTGCGCTCCGAATGCCCCGCGGGCAATCACGCGGTTGAGCGGCGTGGCCGTGCCCTTGGCAATGTTGTACCACTCGGTGCCCCGCTTGAGGTTGCGCGTCACGTCTTTAGGCTTCTGGTTGGTCCAGTCCGAGAGCATCAGCACTAGGTCCTTGTCGTAAGTGAGGCGCTCCTTTTTGGGCTCGATGACGATAGCACCGTATATGCCGGTTTGTTCCTCCAGGGAGTGCGCGTGGTACCAGTAGGTGCCGGCCTGCTTGAGCGGAAACAGGTATTTCAGCTCCTGTCCCGGCTTAATGGGCGGCGTAGTGAGATAGGGTACGCCATCGTAAAAATTAGGCACCAGGACCCCGTGCCAGTGCACGGACGCTTCCACGTTCATTTGATTCTTGACATAAATCACGGCGAAGCCGCCCTCTTTGAAGCGCAGGGTGGGGCCGGGAATGCCGCCGTTGATGGTCGTACCCGTCACGGTTTTGCCGGCCTTGTTCACCGGTTCCTGGCGCAGGGTCAGGTGATAAACGGTCGTATCCGTCTGGGCCCAGGCTGGCCGGCCCGTGAGCAGCAGCAGCAGCGGAAAAAAGAATAAAGAGTAAGCTCTCATGTTGGGGTTGTTGAGGTGCCCGCCGGGCAGTGGAGATGGTTATGCCAGCATTGGATTTAGCTGACTTTTGCTAGCTAAAATGTGCTGATATTGAGGATAGCAATGGGCATTTCCGCACCCCTTGCTGACCTTGCTGACTTTGCCGAAGCGGAATACACCGCATCTTCGGTGCGGAGATAGTCGGGGCAAGGCCTCGACTACAGGGCGGGCCAACGGGTAGCGGATAGGCTGGAAAATCGGCCTGCCACAAAGGTCCCCGCCGCTCATGGCCCGGCCCATGACAGGGATTGCCGCTTTACCTGATTTTCGTCAAGAGGAGAGGCGGCCGGAAAAATTACCGGGCCGGAGCGAACAGCCTGCGACGGATTACTTCGTCTCGTAGTTGATGAGCACCCCATCGGGAATTACTACCCTCGCGGCACTTCGGCCGGCTGCGACTGCCTCGTTAAACCGTTGGCACTGCGTAGCAGCCCTTACCAAAGTGCCGCAAAGGTCGGCCGGGCACCCGGCCGGAACCATGACCATAATCAAGTACCCAATCTGATTGTAATCAAAATGATAGCGGCCTCATTCTCCGAATTTTGCGGCAACTCCTGGCAGCAATTTTGCCGCCCTTTTTCCTTTTTCAATCATGGCAGACAACGAACATCACCGGACCCAGGCGCAAGTGGCCAACGACGGCAGCGATACCCCCACCAATGCGAACGCCCACGGTGCCGGTGTGCAGCAGCAGGGCGAGCACAACAGGACCAAAGCCAAGCGCCGCAAAGGCCACCACGGCGGCAACCACGGCAATGACATCAACGATGAAGGCCAACCCGCCTACACAGCCGAAGGCAGCAGCCAACATGGCCACGAAATCAACGCCGAGTTGCGCAACAGCAGCGGTGGCGGCTCGCTGCAAGAGCACGCCAACGAAACCAAGAACACCACCGCCTATAAGTCGGACTACCACGACGGCAACGCCGCCCCCAGCCCCGCCAACGACGGCGGTAAAATCGGCGATGCCGACAACCCGGTATAGCGGGTCGCTCAGCACCGTAAAAAAGCCTTCCGCATTTGCGGAGGGCTTTTTTATGCTTGGCGGCAGTAAATTTTAGTTTCCAGCCGGCTTAGGCAATCACTATTAGGTTAAAAACGTGAGCAGTCCACCCATACGTAGTTTCGCTCCCATACTCATTCCAAACTGATGGATGAGCCCGGCCCTGCTGCCAGCCGCCGCGGCCTACCAGCGCGCCCGCCGCAGCTTTTCGGGTTCCAGCACTCGGATGGTGTGCTGAGTTAGGTCAATCAGGCCATCCTGCTTGAACTCGTTCAGGGTACGGCTCAGCGACTCCGGAGCGGTGCCCACGAGGGCGGCCATGTCGTCGCGGGTGAGCTGGATGGCGGTGTCCGCCTGGCCGCCCGCTTGCGCGTGCAGCTGCAGCACCGTGTCGGCCACGCGCCGGCGCAGGGAGTTATAGGCCAGGGCCAGCAGATTTTCGGCCTGCCCGCTCACCTGGCCGGCCAGCAGGCGCACGAACTGCTGGCCCACGGCGGGGTTGCGCAGCAGCAATTCCGTAAAATCGTCCTTCGGAATATAGCGCAGCTCCGACTCGTCGACGGCCACGGCCGAATCGCCGTGGGGGGCGTTTTGCAGCAGCGGCAGGTAGCCGAAAAACTCGCCGGGGCCATGCAGGCCCACCACCAGCTCCTTGCCCCCGTCGGTAGTTTTCACGGTTTTCACCCGGCCCGATTGCACGAAGTACAGCCGCGTGGCTTCATCGCCTTCGAGGTAAATATCCTGTTTCTTGCGAATCAGGTGGACTTTGCGGTCGAGCGAGAGGCTAGCCAGGGTACCGGTTTGCTGCGCGTCGTCCAGGAAGTGGTTCAGGCCGGCGGACGTGGCTTCGTAATCGGGCTGGAGCTGCTGAAAGCGGTGCAGACGGCCACTAACGGCACTCAGCAAATCGGCTTTTTCAAAGGGTTTGCTCAGGTAGTCGTCGGCCCCCAGGGCCATGCCCCGCCGCCGGTCGGCCAGCTCGGTTTTGGCCGTGAGAAAGATGAACGGTATGCCGATGAGCTGCGGATGCTGGTTGAAAATCTGGAGCACGCCGTAGCCGTCGAGCACCGGCATCATGATGTCGCAGATGACCAGGTCGGGCCGGGTTTTCAGGGCGAGCTTCACGCCCAGCTCGCCGTTTTCGGCCGTAAGCACGTGGTAGCCGGCCAGCTCCAGCAGTTGGGCCGTGTTTTCCCGGATAATCTGGTGGTCTTCGATGAGCAGGATGGTGGACATTGCGGATGGGGCGTTAATCGGGCTTGGTGAGGGGTAGGGCGATGGTGACGGTGGTGCCCTGGCCGGGGGCACTTTGCAGGTCGATGGTGCCGCCCATCAGTTCCAGGTATTTGGTGATAATGTAGAGGCCCAGGCCGGTACCGGGCTCGGTGAGGACGCTGGGGGCTCGGAAAAA
>JALYUI010000024.1 GCA_030853845.1 Bacteroidota bacterium
GCCCCGCGCCGCTCCCTCACCCTCTGGATTGTGGTGAGTATGTTGGTAGGCATCGAGCTGGGCCACGATGCCCCGGCCGTGGCCATGAGTCTGAAGGTGCTCAGCGACGCTTTCCTGCGTCTCGTAAAAACGATTATCGCACCGCTGGTATTTGCCACCCTGGTGGTGGGCATTGCCGGCCACGCCGACCTGAAGCAGGTAGGCCGGATGGGCATCAAGGCGCTGGTGTACTTCGAAGTCGTGACTACGTTCGCCTTGTTTATTGGGCTGGGAGCCATCAATTTAACTCAGGCTGGCAAACTCAAACCTGAAGTCTTGGCTGCCGCACGGGCGGCCAATACCTCGGCCGAAGCGCAGACGCTGGCCGCTGCCCCGCCCCAGACGGCGGCCGACATCATCCTGCACATCTTCCCCGAAAACATTGCCAAGTCGGTAGCCGAAGGGCAGGTGTTGCAGGTGGTGATTTTCGCCATCCTGTTTGCTATCGGACTGGCTCTCACGCCCGAGCGGCCGCGGCGCGTGATGCTGGAGTTCTGCGAAAGCCTGTCGGAGGTGATGTTCAAGTTCACCAATGTGGTGATGTACTTCGCGCCGCTGGGCGTGGGTGGAGCCCTGGCCTACACGGTGGGTAAAATGGGCTTCGCGCCGCTGCTGAATGCACTGCAACTGCTGCTCACGCTGTACGGCGCGCTCATTGCCTTTGTGCTGCTGGTGCTGCTGCCGGTGGCGCTGGCGGCGCGGCTGCCGCTGCGGCGCTTCATTGCGGCGGTGGCCGAGCCGGTGAGCATTGCCTTTGCCACCACCAGCAGCGAGGCGGCCCTACCCCGCGCAATGGAGGCGATGGAAGGCATTGGAGTGCCGCGCCGCATCGTGGCCTTCGTGATGCCAACGGGCTATTCCTTCAACCTCGACGGCACCACGCTGTACCTGTCGCTGGCGGCAGTATTCGTGGCCCAGGCGGCGGGCGTGCCCCTCACCTTCGGCCAGCAGCTGCTGATGGTGTTTACCCTGATGCTGACCAGCAAGGGCGTGGCCGGCGTGCCGCGCGCCTCGCTCGTAATCCTACTGGCAACGGTTGCCTCATTCAACCTGCCCGCCTGGCCGGTATTCATCATCCTGGGCATCGACGCGCTGATGGACATGGCCCGCACGGCCGTGAACGTGCTGGGCAATTGCCTGGCCTCGGCCGTGGTGGCCCGCTGGGAAGGCGAGTTCGTGGATGATTACGTCGGCCCCGACCCAACTACTGCCTGATAAATTGAACCCGCTAAAATTGAACGAAATTTAGGCAGGACTGGTTGGGGCGGTCAATGTTATTTTCTTCCTTTCACCGAAAAAAGGCCGTTCCTATCATTTAATCCCTTAAATTAGCTTTCGCAACCAGGTTATAAAGGCCGCATATTGTTATAAGCCAACTTTTGCTTTTCTTCTTTTCTTTTTTATATCGGGATTCTTCTTACCTTCAAGCTATGAAACGTCTTCGCCAAATTTCCGTGGCCGCGCTGGTGCCCGCTTTGCTGGGGGCTGCCTCGTGCGTATCGGTAAAAAACCAGATGCGCAGCACCCCGACTGCCGCCATTGCCACCCGCCTGCCCCCACTGGAAATTCTGGCCGACCAGGGTCCCCTGGCCATGAACGACGGGGCCCTGCCCGAAGACCCGCTCAAACTGTTCCAACAGGAGTGCCGCATCAACCTGACCGAGCCCACCGACTCGGCCACCTACGGCTACGCCAAGCTGATTGTGAAGAAGGTGAAAACCCTGCGCACCGGCCGCGGCCTGCAAGGCGCGCAGGTACTCACGTTTATGCTGCCCGCCATTGTGGGTGTGCCGCTGGAGTGGTATAAGACCACGCTACAGGCCGAAGTGCAGGTGAGCGACGCCGCCGGCAACCTGCTCGGCACCTATAATGGCACCGGCACCTCGGAGGTGAAAGTGGCCATGTACCACGGCTATTCGCAGACCGACGCACCGCGCCTGGCCGACATTATTGCCCTGCGCGGGGCCATGGCCCAGATTCGCCCGCAGCTCGACACGGCCACCGTGCGCCTGCGGCCGCTGCTGCTGGCCGGCGGCACTGTGGAAAACCCTACCATTCCGGCGGCTTCATCGTCGGCTACGGGCGGCCGCTAGGTCCGCCCGCTTTCGTCGGCTCCTTTTTCGAAAGGCCCGCCTTCGCCTTCTGCTCCTGCGGCAGACTAAGGCGGCGGCGGGCCTTACCTTTGGCCCATTATGGCCCTTAAGACGATATTTCGAGCAAAAACATGGGCGTGGCTGCCGCTGCTGCTCCTGACCAGCTGCTGCGCCAACAACGTATGCGACTGCGTGGGCGAAGCGCGGGAAGATGCCGTGCTGCTGGTATTCGACCAGTCGGCGACTGGCTTCACGGCGGCCGACCTGGATACGGTGGTGATACAGCGCTACCCCAAAATCATTAAGCCCAACGTGAAACCCGATGTGAAGCCCGACGTGGTGACCATTGTGCGTACTGCCAGCCAGGCCAACGTACCCGATACTATTACGCTGAACAACACCACGCCCTTTCCGCAGCAGGGCAGCACCAAGCTCAACGGCTACTCCTACCGGGTGCGCTTCCTGAGCCACACTGGCCCGCGCCCCAATGCCGCCCTGGCCCTGACCATCGACAGCGTACAGTTGCGCGGCAGTCTCGAAGGCAACGGCTGCTGCACCTGCTACACCAACTCCTACAAAGCCCTGTACGTACGGGAACCGGATTCCGTAACCAGAGCCCTGGTCGAGCTGCCTAAGAAAGATGTTTACGTAATTAGGAAGTAGCCCGCGCTTTTCGGCCAGCCCCGACGGGTGGGCCTGCGTATGGACAACTGTCGGGCTCAGTTAGGTAAAGGGCTCCTCAAATCGGTAATTCTATGGCTGCTGCCCCTTTAAAAACTCCGTCACCCAAAGAAAACGGCGCTGGTGACGTTCCGTCGGAATTTCCTTTCCGGTCGACGCTGAACCTGGCTCCGCTGGTTGATTATTGGCACGAGCAGGAGCAGGCGGACAATGCGGGCGTGGCGCAGCTGGCACGCGCCGTGCACAAGCTGGCGGCCAAAGCCGCCTGGATACGCGAGCCGGTGCTGGACTTCGGGCTGCTGAAAACCAACCACGACCTGGTGGCGACGCTGATGCTGGCACTGTTTCCGCTGGCTTCCCTCAGCACGCAAATAAGTGCCGTGGTGGGGCCGTTTCAGCGGCGCAGCTTTTATGCCACCCCGCAGTTCAGTGACATTATGCTGAACAAGCAGGGCCTGGTGAAGCAGCCGCTGAACATCGACCTAGAGGCCATGGAGCGGCAGCTGGGCCTGATGGCCTACCAGCTGGTGCTGCATCGGGTGTACGGCACCGAGCTGCCCTCGCTGGGGGGCATTATTTTTACGGTGCCCGACTACAAGATTGGCCTGTACCGCCACTACAGCATCGATTTCGATTCGACGTTTGTGCGGGTGCGGGTGGTGGGCGAGCCCCCGGCTCTGAGCGAGGCGCAGCGCGAAACCCTGCTGCACAACCGCCACCGCCCCGAGGTGTGGCGCGAGCTGCTGCCGCCCCACTTCTTCGAGTTGGAAGGCTTCAATGTGCTGCGGCTGCAGGATGTGACGGAGCAGGAGATACTATCGGAGTTGAAGTACGACCTGCTGGAGCGCGATGTGCTGCAAACCCCGGCCCGCTTCGAGCAGATTCAGGAGAAGCTGCGGGTGCTGTTTGCTCAGCCCGATTTGCAGCTCGGCATCGCCGCCTACGACGACAAGAAAAAGGCTTTCGTGGATTTCGGCCGCAAAATCAACCACAGCTTCCTCACCAAGCAGGTACAGCAGCAGTCGTCCGATGCCAGCTTCCGGCAGATTTACGAGCGCCTGCTGGCCAACCGCGAGCCGCTGGTGCTGAAGGACGTGGCCCAGGCCGACCTGCCCGACGACCTGCGCCAGCAGATTCTGGGCCTCGGCATCCGCTCGGGCATTCTGGCGCTGCTGCCCTACGGCAACGACACGGTGGGCCTGCTGGAGCTGGGCTCGACGACGGTGGGCGGGCTCGACGAGTTTGATATGGATACCGTGGCGCAGTTCGTGCCCCTGTTCGCGGTGGCTGTGAAACGCAACGCCGAGGACCAGCAAACCCGCGTGCAGGCCATTGTGCAGCAGAAGTTTACGGCCATTCACCCCACCATGGAATGGCGCTTCACCGATGCCGCCCGCAACCTGCTGGCCCAGCTCGACGAGGGCAACCGCACGGCCGAGATGGAGGCCATCGTGTTCGAAGACGTGTACCCGCTGCACGGCTCCTGCGACATCCGGGGCAGCAGCACGGTGCGCAACGAGGCCATTCAGGGCGACCTGATGGAGCACCTTGCCCTGGCCAACAAGGTATTGAAAAAAGCGTCGGAATACCAGCAGCTGCCCATTCTCGACGAGTTGAAGTTTTACGTGAGCAAGAACCTGAAGCGCCTGCGCGAAGGCCTGCTCACGGGCGACGAGGCTAACATCTACGACTCACTGAAGCGTGAAGTGGAGCCCCTGTTCGAGTACCTGGCCACCCATACCGAAGAGCTGCGCCCCGTGATTACGGAGTACTGGCGCAACATCGACCCGCGCCTGGGCATCCTCTACAAGCGCCGTAAAGACTTCGAGCTGAGCGTAACCACGCTCAACGATGCCGTGAGCGACTACCTCGACGAGGAGGAGGAAAAGGCCCAGCTGATGTTTCCGCACTACTTCCAGCGCTACAAAACCGATGGCGTGGAATTCAATATTTACGTGGGCAGCACCTTGGTTCAGGACAAACCCTTCGACCTGGTATTTCTGAAAAACCTGCGCCTGTGGCAGCTGCTTACGATGGTAGAAATTACCCGCCGCACCGCCGCCCTCAAGCCCACGCTGCCCGTGCCGCTCGACACCACGCAGCTCATTCTCATCCACGGGCAGGCCCTCAGCATCCGCTTCCGGCAGGATGAGCGCCAGTTCGACGTAGACGGCGCGTACAACATCCGCTACGAAATCATCAAGAAGCGCATCGACAAAGCCACCGTGCAAGGCACCGGCGAGCGCCTTACCCAGCCCGGCACCATTGCCCTGGTATACGCCCAGAGCCGCGAGGCCGTGGAATATTTCGAATACATCGATTACCTGCAGGACCGGTGCATGCTTGAAGAAGGCGTGGAAGAGCTGGAGCTGGAAGAGCTCCAAGGCGTGAAGGGCCTGCTGGCCCTGCGCGTACGGGTGAAGCTATGAGTAGAGCTGAAATTCGCCCCGGCTAAATCACTTCCTCGTGCAGCACGGCCACTTCTTCCTTGCGAAACAGCCGCAGGCCGGCGCGGAACACCACCAGCCAGGCCGCCCCGCCGGCGAAGCCAGCCAGCACATCGGTGGCGTAATGGGCGTGCAGGCACACCCGCGTGAGCCCGATGAGACCCGCCCACACTAGGAGCGGCGCGGCCCAGCCCGGGCGGCCAAAGTGCCGGGCCAGTAGCCAGGCCAGGCAGCCATAAAACGTGAGGCCCAGCATGGCGTGGCCACTCGGAAAGCTAAGGCCGAAAGTCTGTAGTACGGCATTGGCCGGCCGGGGCCGGTTGAAATACAGCTTGAGCAGCTGGTTGAGCAGCACGGCCCCGGCCATCACCAGCAGCAGCTCTAGGGCCTCGCGCCGGTGGCCGGCCCGGCGCAGCAGCCAGGGCGCAATGAGGCTGGCCGGCAGCAAGAACGGCAGCGAGGCGAAGAACGTCACGAACCGAATAGGCCCGTACAGCCAAGGCCAGGCCCGCTGCCAGCTATCAACGAGGTCTGAAGCCCAGACGTCGAGGGCCAGGGAATGGTAGACGAATACCACCCGCACCAGGTAGAAGAACCCCGCAAAGGCCACCACGAACAGCAGCGTAGCCACCACTACTTCGAGGGTAAGCAGGCCGACCAGGGCCAAGAGGCGGGAAGTAAAGCGGTTCATAAGCAGGCATACGCACGAAGGCCGGCCGGGGCTGCCCGGGCAGCGGCGGGGCTGAAAACGAAAAAGCCAGTCCGAATGGACTGGCTTTTTGCTGGTGCGCTCGGGGAGACTCGAACTCCCACACCTTGCGGAACTGCCGCCTGAAGACAGCGCGTCTACCAATTTCGCCACAAGCGCATCGTGGACTAAAAAGCCGCTCGCCCGGTAGGGTAGCGGCCTTTTGGTACTGCAAAGATACAGCGCCGTTTGGCCCCGCCGCAACCTTTGCGCTAAAATTTTCATCGCGGGCCGCGCCAAAGCGTTTTCGGCAATTGTTTTTCAGTTACTTGCCGGGCCATTTATTTTCGCCCGCCCCCTTTCGGCATGCCCAATTCCGTTGCCCACTCCTCCCCGCCCCCACCCCTGCGCGGTTTCGACCGCGCGGCGGGTTACTACGACGCGCTGGCGCGGCTGGTATTTGGCCCGGCCCTGCGCAACACCCAGCTGGCCGCGCTGGCTGGCCTGCCGGCCGGCGCGCCGCGCGTGCTTATTCTGGGCGGGGGCACGGGCTGGGTCCTGGCCGAGGTGCTGCGCCGCCGGCCGGCCGCCACGGTGCTGTACCTGGA
>JALYUI010000025.1 GCA_030853845.1 Bacteroidota bacterium
TAGCCCTACCCCCCGAAAAATTGGTGGGCCGCCCGGCCAGCCTCGTGCGCCTCGAAAACGACCTGTTTCAAACCCTGATAGCGCCGCTCGACGCGCCCAATCGCGAGCAGGCGGTGGCCGAAGCGCCGCTGCTCACCATTACGCAGCGCGGCGAGGAGGCGTATTACCGGCTGGCGGTCCAGGACTTGGTTTCTTACAATGAGGCCAGCGACAAAACCGAGTTCGTGGGCCAGCTGCTGACCTTGCGCAACGTATCGGATTTCAAGAAGTTGGACCAGGTGAAATCGAATTTCCTGGCCACCGTGTCGCACGAGCTGAAAACGCCGCTCTCCAGCATCAACCTCAACACCAAGCTGCTCCAGGATGAGCGCCTGCCCGCCGACGAGCGCCTGCGCATCACGGGCTACATCCGGCAGGAGACCCAGCGCCTCCAGCGTATGGTGGCCGAGCTGCTCGACGTGTCGCGCCTCGACGCCGGCGCGGGCATTCAGCTTGACGTGCGCCCCACCAGCCTCGCCGATGTGGTGGCCTACGCCACCGCCACCGTGCAGCCCCAGCTCGCCGACAAGCAGCTGCGCCTCGACCTGCAATTGCCCGCCAACCTGCCCGCCGCCCGCGCCGATGTGGAAAAAACCACTTGGGTGCTCATCAACCTGCTGGCTAACGCCATCCGCTACTCGCCGGTGGAAGCCGCCCTCACGGTACGCGCTGCCGTGGCCGGCACCTTCGTGCAGGTGAGCGTGCAGGACCACGGCCCCGGCATCGCGGCCGAGCACCACGAGAAAATCTTCCAGCGCTTCGCCCAGCTGCCCGACAAAACCGGCTATCGCGGTGGTTCCGGCCTGGGCCTGAGCATTGCCCGCGAGTTCATCACCACGCAGGGCGGCCGGCTGTGGGTAGAAAGCGAGCTGGGCAGCGGCAGCACGTTCAGCTTCACGCTGCCGGTGGTGGGGTAGTGCAAAAAATCCGGCAGCCTTGTACCTTGGTGGCGTCGGCGGTACTTCACCACATCCCCGCTGGCTCCTGCTGCATGGCTGCCACTGCTTCTGAAGAGCCCAAACCCCCCACGCCCGGCCCGCCTACCAAGGAAGAGGTGCTGGCCGACCCGCGCTACCACGAGCTGCTGGCCGGCTACCAGCCGCTACACAACTCCATCTTTTTGGAAGGCTACGCCCGCCTGCTGGCCGAGCTACACCACAACGGCGAGGTGTACGAATCGAACCTGGAGTACCTGTTGCACCAGCACGACAAGGTGGCCTACAAAGCCCTGTGGATTGTGCAGCACCAGAAGCTGTTCGACCTGGAGTGCCAGTGGCGGGCCGGGCTGGTGGAAGTGCCCGGGGCCCGCCTCACCGCCGATTTTGAGGACTGGCACCAGTATATTGAGGAGTGCCCGGTGGTGCCGCCCATTACGCCGGAAGAGCTGGAACTGCTCATTGCCTACCTGGAGCGCCTCGACAGCTCGCGAGACATCGAAACCGGCAACCCGGCTCATACCTTCTGGATGCAGCGCCGCTACCCGCACATGCGCCCCAACCCCGACGACCCCGACGACGATGCCGACGAGCCCCTCACGGACTTTACCGAGTTCTGGGACCTGCACCAGGGCACCGGCTACCTGCGCGAGCTGCCCGACCCCCGCGGCGAGCGCGAGTTTCGCTACGAAGGAGCCGCCCGGGACGAACACCGCCGCCTAAACCCCTACGTGCCAGCCCCTGAGGACCCGCGCCCCTACGTGCCCACCTACGGCCCGGCCCACGACGACATCGTGCGCGACTGGCTCCGGCGCTTCGAGCCCGCTGCCCGGCTGCGCCAGTTCGAAACCAAGCTCCAGCTCGAAGCCTTCGATGCTTCCGAAGACCGCCTCGACCTGCCCCTGGCCCTCGAGCGCCTCCAGAATGCCGGCAACTCCGTGCAGATTCCCATCGAAGCGCACGCCGACTGGCGCCAGGCGGTGATTGCGGCCGGCCACCGGCATTACTTCAACCAGCTCATCGCCGCGCTGCCGCATGTGTATGAGGACTATAGCCAGCGGGCCAGCCTCGGCATCGGCCTCGCCGCCCCCGACGATGGCCAATACCGCTACCAGGAGCGCGGCAGCAGCTTTGCCCACCAAGAAGCTCAGATTCGCGAAGGCCGCCGCCTGCTGGGCGAACCCGACGACCTCAACTTTTAGCCCCGCGCTACTTGCGCCCCGCAATTTCCTGCAAGGTCCAGGTATTGCCATCCGGGTCTTTGAAGCCGACGTACTTAATGCCGCCCATATCCTGGATGTCACCCATGGCCACGCCCCGGCCGGCCAGCTCGGCGCGGGCGGCGGCAATGTCGGCCACCACCAGGTGCAGGCCCCGCAGCGAACCGGCCGGCATGGCCAGGCCCGCCAGGCCCGCGCCCAGCACAATGGAGCAGCCCGAGCCGGGCGGCGTGAGCTGCACTATGCGCACCGTAGGGCTGGGCCGCACATCGTGGTCGAGGTGGAAGCCGACTTGCTCGGCGTAGAAAGCTTTGGCCCGGTCGATATCGGTAACGGGCACGGGAATGAGTTCAAGTTTGAAATCCATAAACTGTAGCGTGGACTTTGCGAGTCTGCGCGTAAAAAGGTGGGTGGGAAAACC
>JALYUI010000043.1 GCA_030853845.1 Bacteroidota bacterium
GGTAATGGGCGACCTGTTCGCCGCCCTGAGCTTCGATGAAGACTGCCTGCGCCTCTCCATTACGCTACCGGCCGATGTACAGCCCGACGAGCAGCTGCCCGTCGTCGTATGGGTGCACGGCGGCTCCTACGTATCCGGGGCCGGCGACCTGGCCATCTACGACCCGGCCACCTGGGCGGCCGAGCAGCGAATAGTAGTCGTGGCCGTGACCTACCGGTTGGGCCTGTTCGGCTTTCTGGGCACGGCCAGTACGCCGGCCAACCTGGGTTTGCTCGACTTGCTTGAAGCCCTGCGCTGGGTGCAGCGCAATATTGCCGCGTTCGGCGGCAACCCGCAGCTGGTAAGCCTGCTGGGCCATTCGTCGGGCGGCGACGCCATTGCCCAGTTGATGCTGACGGAAGGCGCGCCCGGCCTGTTTCGTCGCGTGATGCTGCACAGCGCCCCGCTGGGCCTCACCCGCAACCGGGCCGGCATGGCGCGGGCAATGGCGGCGGCGGCCGGCACTCCGGCTGCTGATGCTTCCAGCGCCGAAATTCTGGCCCGCGAAAGCGCCGTAAACAGAGCCGCCCGCTGGCAGGGCCTGAAAAGTGGTATGCCCTTCGGCCCGCAGTACGGGGCCGCCCCGCTGCCGCCGGAAACCGAAATCGACAAAATCTGGGCCGCCGTGGCCCCGCAAATCGACCTGCTCATTGGGGCCACCGCTGAGGAAACCCGGTTTTTCGCCGTTATCGACCCTACTTTCAGCTGGATTGCGCGCCTGCCCCTGCTGGGCGGGCTGCTGACGCGGCAGCTGGTGCGGTTCAGCTCACACCGTATTTACCTCGACCCCGCGCGGGCCTTTGCCGGGCGGCAGGCACGGGCTGGTGGCCGGGCCTGGCAGTTTGTGCTCACGTATCAGCCGCCCGGCAGTGCTTTCGGGGCCGCCCACGTAGTCGATTTGCCGCTGCTGCTGGGCACGCGGGCCAGCTGGGCTGCCACCCCGCTGCTGGGCACGGCCCGCTGGGAAGAATTCGACGCCGCCGGCCGGCGGGTGCGCCAGCTATGGGCCGATTTCGCCCGCACCGGCGTGCTGCCCGACCGGGTGGAAATTCCCGGCGTGCTGGTAGTGGAACGAGCGTAGCCTTAACGACAAGCGAGCGGGCGACCAGAAGCCGCCCGCCCGCTGTTAATTCCGCAACCGGCAAACCGCGAATACTACACCGGGGCTTGGTCGTACTGCTCTTCGGCCGGGGTGGGCCAGCCACCTTCGAATACGAACTCGGCCAGGGGCTTGCGGGTGCGCGGGGCCATTTCGCGTTCGCGGGCCGCGTCGGGCATGGCATCGAGGTCGCCGGGATAGCCGAGGGTGAACACCACCACGGGCTCGTATTCGGCCGGGATGCTGAAAGCCGCGCGTACCTTGTCGGGTGCGAAACCGGCCATCTGGTGCACCTGCAGGCCCAGCTCGGCAGCCTGAATGGCGAGGGTGGCCGTGGCCTGGCCCACATCGAACTTGGCCCAGCCGTTGGGGTTGCCATCGTGCGAGAAGTTCAGCTTGGCGATGCCCACGGCCAGTACGGGGGCCTTTTTGGCCCAGGCCTGGTTGAATTCGGCAAAGCTGCCGAGGATTTTCTCATAGGCTTCGGCACTACCCGTTTGGGTGCCCACGAGGAAGCGCCAGGGCTGCTCGCCGTAGCAGGAAGCCGACGACGAGGCGGCGGCGAAAACCTGGTTCAGCACCTCGGCGGGCACGGGCTGGGGGGTGTAGCCCCGGGCGCTACGGCGCTGCGTAAGCACCGGCATAATGGGGTGTTCGAGCGTAAGGACGTTGGTGGTATCGGCCATGAAGGGGCGAAAAAAAAGTGAGTGAATACCGGAGTAACCCGGGCCGCAGCCCGAAGTTTTTTGCCGCCCCGAAGGTATTATCGGGCGGCCCAATTCAAAAAAAGCGCGCTGGCCTGGCCGGCAAAGACCGGATTGGCTTACCTTTCGCCACGTTCTCCGGCCTGTTTTTCCGCTCTTATCTCCCTGCTTCCGCCTATGCAGCCACTATCCCACGCCTCCGACACCCTGTTTCCCGATGCCCTGCTGGTTGAAGTTGCCTGGGAGGTCTGCAACCAGGTGGGCGGCATCTACACCGTAATTCGCTCGAAGGTGCCGGCCACCATGCCCGCCTGGGGCGACCGGTATTGCCTGCTCGGCCCCTATTTTCCGCAGATGGCCCAGGGCGAATTTGAGCCCTACGACGACCTCGCCATCCACACCGCCGCCGACCCGTTTGGCGCGGCCGTGCGCACCATGCGCGCCCAGGGCTACGACGTGCAGATTGGCACCTGGCTGGTGACCGGCCGGCCGCGCGTGGTGCTCATCAACCCGTTTCAGGCCTACGACCGCCTCAGCCAGCTCAAAGCCGACCTGTGGAATCGCCACGGCATTCCGGCCCCCGACACCGACGATTTGCTGCACCAGGTGATTGCCTTCGGGCACCTGAGCACGATTTTCTTCCAGCACGTGGCAGCTCAGAATACCGGCGGCCAGCGACTGCTGGGCCACTTCCACGAGTGGATGACCGGGGTGGCCATTCCCGAGCTGCGCCGTCAGCAGGTGCCGGTGCAGTTGGTGTTCACCACCCACGCCACCTTGCTGGGCCGCTACCTGGCCATGAACGACGCCGACTTCTACGACCACCTGATGTGGGTGAACTGGGAAGCCGAGGCCCGCCACTTCAACATCGAGCCGGCAGTGCGCATGGAGCGCGCCGCCGCCCACGGCAGCCACGTTTTCACCACTGTGAGCGAGCTGACCGTGC
>JALYUI010000109.1 GCA_030853845.1 Bacteroidota bacterium
GCCCACCAACGTATTAAGTTCTCCCGTGGCGCGGGCGCGGGTATTGGGCTTACCATTTGACGCGGGACGGGTTTCGTTATTTACGAAACTGCTTAGTGCCCTTCACCAAACCGCTCACCCGGTGCGATTGGACCCAGCACCTGTAGCTCCCCCTTTTTATACAGTGGCTTTTTTTGAAGCGTACTTCTCAAATTTTATCGAGGGCACGGAGTTCCAGGTCGATGAGGCCCGTCGCATCGTCAAGACTGGGCAAGTAGTCAACGGCCGCCCCGCCGATTCTCACGACGTACTAAGCACGTATAGGCTTTGCAGCAACATCGCGGAAATGAGAGTGGTCCCCCATTCGGCTGATGACTTGCTCAATATTCTTCAGCGTAGGCACGCTGACTTGATGCACGCACGGCCAGATAAGCACCCCGGCCAATGGAAAGAGTACGCCAACAAAGCTGGGCTGACTAATTTTGTAGAGCCGGAGTTAGTGCGGGGCACGTTGCATCAGGGATTCGACTTATATAAGTCGATAAAAGAGCCTTTGGCGCGGGCGATGTTCATGATGTTTTTAATCAGTGAAGTCCATCCCTTCGATGACGGCAACGGCCGCTTGGCTCGTTTGATGATGAATGCGGAGCTTATAAGCAGCGGGCAATGCCGTATTATCATCTCTACTCACGCCCGTGAAGGGTACTTGGATGCGCTTCGGCTCTTAAGCAGACGCTCGGAGCCGGATTTATACATCCGCATGCTAACGGGGGCCCAGCAGTTCGTGGCCACCATGCAGGTATCGTCTTATGAAGAAGCAAAAGCGCATTTAGAAGCCCAAGATGCTTTTACAGAAGTTTCGTCAAGAGTAATGTGGTAATGCCTAAGGCATTCTTTACGATTCCAAATAGCATTGTGCTTTGGTAAGTATATACGACTTTCAGTTGTTCGCATGTCTATTAAACTGCCTCTAAAAAACTGTTGTTTTTGGCTGATTTAAACGGGACAAGTAATTGGAAACTCTAATTTTTAACAGGCCTTTAGAGGCTCTCACTGTTTGAATGAGAGACCGTCTACGTAATCTCCCGTGCCATACCGAATAAAGTAAACATGGTTGAAAGCAACTTTAAGGGTGCGGTCTGTTTTTCGTTCAAAAGAAGAGCTTATATCCACTGCCAACTTGGCGACCTGTTCTGGTTTTAACTGAGATTGAAATCTTGCGGTAAGGTCGGCACCCAGTTGAGTAGCTGTAATTTTTGATTTATTATAGTAGCCTTTGAGTTCAAAAGCTACTACTTGGCTATTAATTGCACTGTTATCTCTCTTAATGCAGTCAATTAAATTTTGTGAAAACTCGTCAGCAGGCAGGTCCTGCTGGCGAGTATTTTGCACGTGGTACACAATCTTCCCAACGTATTGTTCATCTAGCCTTATTGCATAATAACATCCTTTCACTGTAAAAACCTGGTCTACTAAACTCGATAAATAAGCTCTTATGGCAGGAGATAATTCTGCTCCACTTGCTAGTCTAATCCCTGATAACTCAGCCTTTAACTTAGCTGTTATCTGCGTTTTCCTGCTTTGGTTAAACTCGATGGTATCTTGCCTTACAGATAACCTATCACGCACTAGATATGATTTTATAATTGGGTAATTATTCAATGTATCCTTCTTAGAGGCTGGCGTAGGGGCTTTTCGATAGCCATTCAGAAACCTGTCAAAGGCTGTTTTATAAAGTTTGACAAAGTCTTTCTCTTTTTGTATCTTGCGAAATGATATATCTTCATAATAATCAAAATCTATTTTGTCTAAAAGGGGATAAGATGCAGCCCTGTCTGACATATTAAACAGTGGTAAAGGAGCAATAATGCCTGCATCCCGTCTGAAAGAACCTACTCTAGAAAATAGTGCGTCTATACTAATAGCGTCCAACTCAGTAGGGATGTTCGTAAGAAACTTGTCGCCTGGCTCTGCAAACTTGTCGGAGCCAGTGATTTCCCTCGAACCAAAAACGATGCCTTCGTAAATTTTAATATTTTCTGCTGTTTTGGTTGTTGACCCCATACATCCAAGCACCAGTAGCGCGGGCAAGAGTATCAAGCGAATCTTACTAGTATTCATGGCGTGTGAATGGCGAAAAGGTGGAATTTAAAAACGTTGTAATATACAATATACTGTTTAGTATTCCTATATTATTATTATTTTCTTGAGCTTACACACCGAATAAAGAAAAGTCTGGTGTCGGTGCCGGGCAAGGAGGCGCTGGCCCGCTTCCGGTGCGCCGGAGTACGCCTCCGTTCGCCATCCAGCGTGTGGTAGCGGTGATATCGTTCCCAGCGGTGCGCAAAGTCGGTGAGCAACGCGTCAAATTCGGCGGGCAGCAGGCTCGCCAGGAACTGCGTTAGTCGCTCGCGTAAGCTCAGATAATCCATATGCAAAAGCACCACCAGCCCCCGCAAGATAGTCTAACTAACTTTGCCGCATTAACACTTATTTTTGCAGACAGATTTATTAGATTTCTCATCTACTTCTAGTAGGAAAGAAACTTGTATCACCAACTTCAGACAAATTTCTCACTAGCTTCGAGTAAAACGGTGCTTTTCAAGCCTGAAGTTTCTCATTCACTATGGAAATTCACAGGTGGCAGCAACCCGCAGCCGGGCGAAATCTCCCTGGCCCACAACGGCGTGCTGTTTCTCGACGAGCTGCCCGAGTTCAAGCGCACGGTGCTGGAGGTGATGCGCCAGCCGCTGGAAGAGCGCCGCGTGACTATTGCGCGGGCCAAGCTCAGTATCGAATTTCCGGCTTCGTTCATGCTCATTGCCAGCATGAACCCCTGCCCCTGCGGCTACTACAACCACCCCGAAAAAGAGTGCGTGTGCGGCCCCGGCGTGGTGCAGAAGTACCTGAACAAGGTGAGCGGCCCGCTGCTCGACCGCATCGACCTGCACGTGGAAGTGACGCCCGTGACCTTCGACCAGATGACGGAAACGCGCAAGTCGGAAACCAGCGCCGACATTCAGGCCCGCGTCGATGCGGCCCGGCAGGTGCAGGCCGCCCGCTTCACCGACTACCCCGACATCCACTCCAACGCCATGATGCCGCCGCAGATGGTGAAGGACATCTGCCAGATTAGCGACGAGGGCCGCACGCTGCTGAAAACGGCCATGGAGCGCCTCGGCCTGAGCGCCCGCGCCTACGACCGCATCCTGAAAGTGGCCCGCACCATTGCCGACCTGGCCGGCACCGAAGCCATCGAGCTACCGCATCTAGCCGAGGCCATTCAGTACCGCAGCCTCGATAGAGAGGGCTGGGCGGGGTAATCTGTTATGTATAAAGCCCTCGTCAAACCCCTGCTTTTTAGTCTCGACGCCGAGCACGCCCACCACCTCGTGGTCGACAACCTGCGGCGGGCGGCGCGGGTGCCGGGCACCAAGGTACTGCTCCGGGCGCTCTACGGTTTCCAGCATCCCGGCCTGGCCCGCGAGGTTTTCGGGCTGAAATTTCCAAACCCGGTGGGGCTGGCGGCGGGCTTCGACAAAAATGCGGCCCTCACCGACGAGCTGGCCACGCTGGGCTTCGGCTTCGTGGAAATCGGGACGGTGACGCCCCGGCCGCAGCCGGGCAACCCGGCCCCGCGCCTGTTTCGGCTGCCGCAGGATGAGGCACTGATTAACCGCATGGGTTTCAACAACGACGGGGCGGCCGTGGTGGCGGCTCGGCTGGCCCGGCGTCGCAACCGGCAGCTCATTATCGGCGGCAACATCGGCAAGAACAAAGACACGCCCAACGAGCGCGCCGCCGAGGACTACGTGGCCGGCTTCGAGGCCCTGGCCGAGGTAGTGGACTACTTCGTGGTGAACGTGAGCTCGCCCAACACGCCCAATCTGCGCCAGCTCCAGGAAAAAAAGCCACTCATTGCGCTATTGCAGCAGGTGCAGGCCCGCAACCAGGCCCGCCCCGTGCCGCGCCCACTACTCCTCAAAATCGCGCCCGACCTCACCGATTCACAGCTCGACGACATCCTTGAAATAGCCTGTGAAACGCAGCTAAGTGGCTTGGTAGCCACCAACACCACCATCAGCCGCAACAACTTGAGCACCGCGCCGGGCTACGTAGCCAGTCTGGGCGCGGGCGGCTTGAGCGGCCGGCCGCTGCGGGCGCGCGCCACCGAAGTTATCCGCTACCTGCACCGCAAATCCGACGGCGGGCTGCCTATCATTGGCTCGGGCGGCATTCACTCGGCGGCCGATGCGCAGGAGAAGCTGGACGCCGGGGCCTCGCTAATTCAGCTCTATACCGGTTTCATTTACGAAGGACCAGCGCTGGTAAAAAGCATCAACCAACAGTTGTTGGCCGCCAGAAAATAGCGGTTCCTGTGCTCAGCAAATCGCTGCGGCAACTTTCCGAACGGGCTATCCAAGTGCGCTGGGCCAACAAATCTACCGGGCCGCCAGCGCTACCCGCTGCCCACGCACCCGGACGTGCCACCACAGAATAATTGGCATGCCTAGCATGGTGGGCCAGAGAAAACTCCAGGGAAAAGGAATGAAGCGCAGGCTGGTCACCGAAAACGCCGACACCGCCGCGATATAGGCTGCCAGAAAGCCCGAGATGTGATTCAGCAGCCACTGGTTTTTGGTGAGGTGGCCGGCATTGGCATAGCCCCGCAGCTGGCGGAAGGCCGTGGAAGCGCCCAGCATACCGAATACGCCCACCGGAATATTACCGGCGACGACGGCATAGGCAACGGTACCCAGAAATACCAGCAGTCCAAGTCCGGCCACTGCCCAGTCGAAGCGAGCCACGCGGGCATCCCAGGCCAGGTGTTTCAGAAACAGTGAGCGGTAGCCGAAGACTGCCATGTACAGGCTGAATACAGCCGTGAGGAGCAGAAACGTGCTGTTAATGTGCTGCGAACCCACAATGGCCGTAGTTCCAGCCACCACCATCGCCCAGAAAAACACTCGCCCCCAACGCCGGTGTGCCGGCCCGCCCTTGCGTACGGCCAGCGCCACGGGGGCCACCAAAAAGCCGATGACACCGGCGGCAATGTGCAGGTAGCGGTTGAGCGCAAAGAAGGCTTCCATAACAAGGATGCGGCCATTGTTGCACCGCCGCCGCAAGATTGCCTCGGTAGCCAGCAATGCACAACCAATCGTTACCCAAACTGCTTTTCACCTTACTGAAACGTCGATTCAGACGGACATACAGGCAACGCCACCTGCTGCGAGAGCATTTTACCTCACATTTTGGCCCGACACTGCTGTAGCGGAAAGTCTTCCAGAAACAGGTGCTCGCCAAACTGAGTCGGGCAACCAATATGAAGAATGCCCGCCGGTTATGGCGGGCATTCTTGCTTGTAGCGCTCCCTCCTGAGACCGCCGAATGCCCTAAAGAAGTCAAAAAAGCGGTTTTCAGGTCGATTTTGTCCCGGTTTATGTCCCGGAATCAGGTTGTGTCCCGGTTTTGTGCTCTTTGTAAATTAAATCACCTCTTTAGTGAAAATTCACTTTTAATAGGTAGCAAATCGTCGGTCGGAACTTTAGCAACTACTCCTTTAGAAACCCCTCATTCTGACTCTTAAACCAGTTATTGTAAAACAACTGTGATTGGATTTGACCGTGATGCTCCCAAACAATCCACATTCGAATATTTTGAGCATGACCGTCTTTGTGCTTGCTTGTGAATTCAACCGTAGTATTCTGAAATTGACTTACTAGCCAAAACGGCTTTAGTTGATGATTTAAACAAGCTTGATTAAATGTCTCGCTGTCGGCGACTAGCAATTCCTGACTCGCGTCATATCCGTCACGAATCTCCTGATAGCATGCCAAAATCTTGCCATCCTGATTTACAAAACTTTGCTTATTGGTGTCAGATATTCCGAGGTGCTGACGGACGATTTTGGAAGGAACGAGATAGGTGTGTTCGCTATGCTCTACGGAATGCTCGAGCACTCTAGAGCGTGTGGACGGTCATCGCAACCAATCCAGTGCGGCAGCGATGTGGACCACGGCTAAAAAAGAAAGCGCCGTTTTGTCGTAGCGTGTCGCAAATGCCCGGGACTGCTTTAGGCGGCCAAAACAGCGTTCGATTTTGTTGCGGTCGTCGTACAAATTCGCGTCATATTCCCGTTGCACCAGCCGGTTGCTCTTGGGCGGAACCACTGCTTCGGCCTGGTGGGCGGCCACGCTGGCGAGCACGGCGTTGGTATCGTAGGCCTTGTCGGCCACCACTTTGCCCGGTTTTTCGGGCAAGGCCGCCAGCAAATCGGACACGAGCAGGCAATCGGCCTGTTCGCCCGGGGTCAGGTCGAAATGCACGCCGTTGCCCAGCGCGTCAATTACGGCGTGGACTTTGGTCGTGAAGCCGCCGCGGCTGTGGCCGAGGCACTCGCACGGGGCCGAACTTTTTTTTGGCCGGCCGCCGCCGCGTGGGCCTTGACGGTGGTCGAATCGACCAACACCCACTCCCAGTCCGGTTCCTGCACCGCCTTGAAAATCGTTTCCCACGCCCCGGCCTGGACCCAGCGCCGAAAGCGGCGGGCCACCGAGTTCCACTTGCCGAAGCGTTCGGGCAGGTCGCGCCAGGGTACGCCCGTGCGCACGCGCCAAACCACGGCATTGACAAACAAGCGGTTGTCCTTGCCCGTGCCGCCGGCCGTTCCCGGTTTGCCGAGCGTGTGCGGTTCGATTAAAGTCCATTCCCGTTCCGTCAATTCGTGTCTGCGCATGGCGTAAAATTACTTTTTACTGTCCACACTCTCTAG
>JALYUI010000139.1 GCA_030853845.1 Bacteroidota bacterium
ACCAGTTCAACGACGGTTCGGCCTTGCAGGACGATTTGCTCGGGGCCGAGGGCGGGGTGTACAGTACCTTCTTTCGCACCTATGACCCCGCGACGGGCCGCTTTACGGGCGTGGACCCGCTGGCGGACGATTACGCAGACCAATCGGACTATGAGTTCGGCAACAACGACCCAATCGGCTTTAACGACCCCACCGGGGCGCTAAGTGAGGGCATATTTATGGGCGGCCGCCTCATGAATCCTCGTGGGACGGATGGGGTACGGGTGTGGGCCGGTTCAGATTTGGACTACTTTATGTATGAATCGGGTGAAGGCGGCGGTGGCGGTGATGGCCCAAACGCTCAACAGATGCAAACTTATAAAGATGCTGCTAGTATCGGCCTCAATCCCCATTATTCTGCTAGTGGGGGCGTCAATATTCCTTTATTGTTTGTGCTTAATTTCTATACAGACAAGGGGGAGCTAAATAGTAGCGTTTGGTATCCTTGGACCTTCCACGTGACAGGATATAATTATGTATATGTTTTACCGAAAAACAGAGCAGGAGATTCTTATCAATCAGATGCTGGGTTTGACATCCCAAAGACAGTAGCGGCATTGAACCAAAATGCAGATAAGTTAACTGCGACGTTGATTGCATTGGGTAAAGAACCATACGGCATAGGAAAGTGTGCAGCATATGTTCGACAAGCTTTCGAAGCAGGAGGAATTAATACGAATCCTCATCCTCGTTCGGCAAAAGATTATGGTTCTTTTTTAATAGGGTGGGGGTTCCATGTTGTATCTTCCAGTATTCAGGCTGGTGGTTACTCGGCTATGCGTGGGGACGTTGCTGTATTTAGGGGGTACGGTACTAACCATAGTGGAGCGTGGAACGGACATATTGAGATGTACAATGGCAATCGGTGGGTATCCGACTTTAAACAAAACTTTTTTACCCCCGGGCCTGGGTACCGTGCTCCGCCTGTCCCATACACTATTTACCGCTGGTAAAGACTGAAAAGTACAGCATTAGTTTTTGGTTTCCCTTACATTGGATTTTAAAGTAACAACACGATACGTATGAAAACGAAATTTCTCATTTCTTTAATAATAGTTGGTTTCATGTCTATGACCAATTATGCTTGTGTTCAAGCACAGAATACCCCTTCTGATAAGCAGGTGTTTGTTATGCTGAAGGAATTTTATACAACTTATATTACAGAGTCGTCAAAGTCGCTTGCGACTGATAATTTGGATAGAATTTTTGCCATTCAGAAAAAATACTGCACAGTTAGTCTTTTGAATAAAATCAACGCTCAATTTAAGAGTGGACAGTTAGAAGCCGACCCGTTTTTGCAAGCTCAAGATATTGATGTTTCATGGCTCAATACGTTGTCTTTCAATAAGGACTCAAGGAGGCTAAATGGGTACAGAGTCTCTTATTTTGATTCTGTTGCGAATGAAAAAGTTGTAATACATCTTACTGTGGTCAATCAAGATGGGAAATTTAAGATATCAGCTTATCGATAGTTGCTAATCTGATTAGGCGCTCTTCTATAAGTTATTTCTATGCCCATACTAAATGCATGAAAACAAAATTTTGCCAGCCGTTGAAAACAACCAGTAATAATTAATAACTGCTGTTACGCACCGATTGCTTCCACGCTTCACCAAGACACTTTGGCTGTTTCGGAAAAGGCCATTTCCAGACAACGGGCCGAGATGGTACGTAACATCAGTTAATAATGGCCTGCTAAACTTACTGCAGCACGCTTAGACCACCACCTGTTTTTCTCTCAGCTTTCCACCAAACCTGCTCCCGATGCTTCGGAAACTCTTACTCGCCCTGCCCGTGGTGGCAGCCACTGCCAACCTGGCCCACGCCCAAACCGGCCCCACCGTGCAATTCCAAGCCGGGGCCGTTGTCACCCTGCCCGCCGGGGCGGGCCTGGCCGCCATCGCCGCCGGCGACTTCAACCACGATGGCCGTCAGGACCTGGCCGTGTGCGAGCGCAACCTGAACCAGGTGGCGCTGTACCTGCGCTCGGCCGCCGGTACCTACCCCACGGCCCGCCACACTTTTAACGTGGGCCTGGCCCCGAGCGGGGTGGTGACCTTCAACCGCCAGCCCGGCATCTACCGGGCCGACCTGATGGCGCTCAGCGGCCCGAGCGCCCAGTGGACCATGCTGCGCGACGACGGCGACACGACCGGCCTGCTCACCCGCCGCGTGCTCACCCCCGCCTTTGGCACGGGCCAGCCCAGCCCCCGGCCCCTGCTGATTCAGGCGCAGTTCAACCCGAGCATCAATGCTGGCTTCTTTTACACCTACCCCTCCACCCTGTTCAGCTTTATCAACACGGCCCAATATTACAACGATACGGCCGCGCCGGGAATCAGCAATAGCGGCAGCTTCCTGACCCCGTATTTCGACATCGCCAACAACCGGACGACGAACCTGGCGGTGGGGGATTTCGATGCCGACGGGGCTATAGATGTGGTGCTGGCCGATTCGTCCTACAACCGGGTCCACGTCATCTCCGGCCAGATTTACAACAACAACTATTCCTTCCTGACCACCGAGCGGGTGAGCCTGCTAACCACGGGCCGGGGGCCGGTGAGCACCTCCGCCGCCGACATCGACGGCGACCAGCTGCCCGACCTGGCCGTGGCCTACGCCGGCAGCAACGAGGTGATGGTGTTGCGCACCATGACGGCCACGTTTGGCTTCAACCGGCAATATTCCTACGCCTTGCCCGCCTCGCCGCGGCGGGTGCTGCTGGCCGACCTGAACCAGGACTACCGGCCCGAGCTGCTGGTCGTGACGGCCGACAACCAGCTGCGGGTGTACCAGAACAGCGGGTCGGGCACGTCCTATACCTACGCCAACACGCCGCCGCTGGTGCTGGCCACGGGCGTGAACCCCTCGCTCCTGCAACTGGCCGACCTGGACGGCGACGGCCGGCCCGACATCATCGTGGGCTGCGCCGGCGATAACACCATTCACACCTACCTCAACCGCAGCGGTAGCGTGAGCGCCAGCCACGCCCGCCAGGTACTGGCCGGCGTGCAGGTATTTCCTACGCGCGCCACCGACCACGTGCGCGTGCAGCAGGCCACCGCCCGGCCCCTGGCGCTCACGCTCCTCGACGAAGTAGGCCGCCCCGTCCGGCAGCAGGCCCTTACCCAGCTCACCACAACGATTGCCACCGACGATTTGCCCCGCGGCATCTACCTGCTGCGCCTCTCCGCAGCCGAAGGAACGCGCACCACCCGGCTGGTGCTCGAATAGCCCCGGAGCGCTTGGCTACCTGTTGTGGAGCATATATTTAGCATGACAACAATCCAGGAGTCGCCCGTAGGTGCTAAGCAACTAACCTTAAAAAATACTGTTCTGTACTTACTTCTCGCCTTACCACCCTTCTGTTCTGTGATGAAAAAGCTACCCTTGCTGCTGTTGGTATTAGTTGCTGCCTGTGGCAAAAAAGCCGACCCAACTCCGGCCGCAGCCCCGGCCTTCGTTACTGCCCGTACCGTAGTTGAACCCGGCGAAACCGTGGCCCTGACCAACACCAGCACGAACGCCGCGTCCTACAGCTGGCGAACCGACGACGGACAAACTTCCAGTTCAGCTTCCCCGAGCTTCGCTTTCGCCACCACGGGCACCCATACCATCACCCTGATGGCCCTGAATGCCTCGGGCAGCGCCTCCACCGTCGACCATACGGTTACGGTGGGTACCCGCTTTTTTAAGGCTTTGCAAGTGGTGGCCCTGCCCCCTTACATCGGCGGCCTTAATATGCTCTTCGAGTTCGGGCTGGTATCGGCCGCCCCGGCCACGCCTTATTCCACCGGTTTACGCGGTAACGTGCAGCAACAAGACCTGCCGCTGACTTTCACGCAAGGTTTTGTTAACTTAAACGCTGTGTTTAACATGCGGGATTTGCCGATTACCCCGGCTCCCTGGCTGGTTGGCATCAGAAGTGTAGCTGGTGGGACCATTACAAGTCTACAGACGCTCACGCAAGACCTGACAGCACCGTCGGCAAACCGCGACCAGGCTGGTGCCGGGTGGTATGATTTTATGACTGCCGGTAGCTACTACAAGGTTCGCATCTACTACGAGACACGCATTCCCTAAGGCCTATTGTTGCGTAGCGCGGGGTTAGGAACTCAACAGGTGGTTCAGAGGCTTTAAATTAGGCTTATTCAACATCATGCGGTTTTGTTCTATGTTTATCCACGGTCTTGAATGGGTTAAGAGGACGCATTATTTGGTTGTTGACTACAAAGCTTTAGTGTCCTATCCTGAAAATTCATACCTCTGTTTTACTCAACAATCGGATAGAGATGATAAACTGGTAGAAACTCCAGCCAAAACAACTGGAAGCGGTTCAGTAAACTTGTTTAGTATTCAAAGTTCAGGAAAGTGCGTCTGACCGATGGGCAACCGATACCCGGACTAATTTAACCGGATGTATCCGCGTCTCCATCCGCGATTGGAACGTGGAGCAGCAATTCAAGGCTTTATAGAAGGAAGCAGCGATTCGGTCCACAGCAGATTTGGATTAGCCTTTTGAAGGAATACAAGGAATACAAGGAATACAAGGAATACAAGGTGAAGTGGAAATGGTGCCCAAAATGCTGCTCAGGTTAGCTGGACGTGCCTGAGCTGCCCCTAGCCCGCGTTACCTTTGCCCGCTAACGCCTGCCTGTTCCTGTTGCCCCGCGTGGTTCCCCTCTCCATCGTCGTCATCGCCTTCAACGAAGCGGCCAACATTGCCCGCTGCCTCCAGGCCCTAGGCGACGTGGCCGACGAGGTGCTGGTCGTCGACTCCTTCTCCACCGACAACACCGTGGCCATCTGCCACCAGCTCGGGGCGCGCGTCATCCAGCACCCCTTCGCCGGCTACGTCGAGCAGAAAAATTACGCCACCAGCCAGGCCCGCTACGACCACGTCCTCCAGCTCGACGCCGACGAAGTGCTCACCGACGAGTTGCGCGCCGCCATCCGCGCCGCTAAAGCCGACTGGCAGCATGCGGCTTACTCGCTGGCGCGCCTCACCAGCTACTGCGGCCACTGGGTGCGCCACGGCGGCTGGTATCCCGACCGCAAGCTGCGCCTCTACGACCGTCGGCTGGGCCGCTGGACGGGCCTGCTCCTGCACGAAAAGTTCGAGGTGAGCCCCGGCCAGACCACCGCCCCGCTCGCCGGCCACGCCCTGCACTATAGCTACGTTTCGGTGGCCCAGCACGTCAGCCAGCTCAATAAGTTCACCAGCATCACGGCCCAGGAGCTGGCCCTGCGCGGCAAAACCAGTGTCGGCCTGTTTCACCTGCTGCTCAAGCCGCTCTGGAAATTTGTGCACGGCTATTTCTTCCGCCTCGGCTTTCTCGATGGCTTTGCCGGCCTGTGCATCGCCAGTATCTCGGCCTGGGGCGTGTTCCTGAAATTCGCCAAGCTGAAAACCCGCACCGAACAGGCCGAAGCATGAGCCCCGTCAGCCTGCCCACCTTCCTCGTCTCCCGCACCGATGCCATCGGCGACCTCGTGCTCACCCTGCCCGTGTGCGGCCGCCTCCAGGAGCTACACCCCGGCTGCCGCGTGGTCGTCATCGGCCGCAGCTACACCGCCGCCGTGGCCGCCGCCTGCCCCTGGGTTGATGATTTCCTGAACCTCGACGACCTGCTGCTCCTGCCCGAAGCCGCCCGGGTAGCCGCGCTGGGCGCCTTCCAGGCCGCCGCCATCGTGCACGTCTTTCCCAATAAGCTGCTGGCCCGCCTCGCCCAGCAAGCCGGCATCCCGCTGCGCATCGGCACCCGCAACCGCTGGCGGCACTGGCTCAGCTGCAACCGCCTGGTGGCCCTCAGCCGCCGCCACTCCCCCCTGCACGAGGCCCAGCTGAACTTGCAGCTGCTCCAGCCCCTCGGCGGCCCTGCCGATACGCCCCTGGCGGCCGTAGCCCCGCTCGTGCACCTCGAAGCGACCGAGCCGTTGGCGGCGCAGTGGCAGCATTTGCTCGGCCAGCGCCGGCCCGGCCAGCTCAACGTCATTCTGCACCCGCGCAGCCGGGGCAGCGCCCGCGAATGGGGTCTGGCGCATTTTGGCCGGCTAGCCCAACTGCTGCATCAGGCCGGGCACCGCGTTTTCATTACCGGCACGGCGGCGGAAGGGGAGGAGCTGGATGAATGGCTCCGCGAAAACGCGCCATTCCTGGTCGCCGACCTCACCGGGCAGCTTAGCCTGCCGCAGTTCCTGGCCTTCATTGCCGCCGCCGATGGGCTGGTGGCCGGCAGCACTGGCCCGCTGCACCTCGCCGCGGCGCTGGGCCGGCACGCGCTGGGGCTGTACCCGCCCATCCGGCCCATGCAC
>JALYUI010000137.1 GCA_030853845.1 Bacteroidota bacterium
AGTCGTCCGTTGACTTCACCGGGTGCCACGCCTGGCTTTTTGCGTGGCTGGCAGCGGCCCTGGGCACTGCTTTCGACCGCACCAGTCAGGTTGCCCGTGTCAGTATCCGCCGGCTGGCTGGTCTGCCTGGGTATGTCCATTCCTCCCTCATCATCTTAACTCCGCCTCTCATGAAATCATCTCCAACCTCCCATACCCGGCAGCTCTGGCTTTTCGCGCTGGGGCTGGCCTTGCTCGGCCTGCTCAGCCTGGGCGTCAGTAGCTGTAAGAAGGACACTACCGACCCTGTGGTGGACCCCGATACCGTGGCCAACGTGAAGCTGGCTACCTCGCCTACGCTGGGCTCCTACCTCACCGATGCCAGCGGTAATACGCTCTATGTGTTTGCCCGCGATGTTGACGGCACCAACAACTGCACCAGTGCCACCTGCAGCCCCATGTGGCCCGTGTACTACGAACCTGCCATCAAAGTGCCCAAGACCCTCAACGCGGCTGATTTTGCAGCTAAAACTACTGCCGATGGCCGCCAGCAAACTACCTACAAAGGCTGGCCACTCTACTACTACGCCCCGGCCGCCAGCGGTGTGTACACCCGCGAAGCCCCGGGCCAGACCGGCGGCAATGGCATTGGCACGGTATGGCACGTGCTCAACCCCGCCTACAACGTGCTGCTGGCCAGCAAAAGCGTCGAGGACAAAACGACCCACGTCGTATCCACCAAGTCCTTCCTGGTCGATGGCCTGGGCCGCACCCTCTATTATTTTGCGAAGGATAACAGTAGCCCAACCACTCAGCCCACCAACTGCACGGGCGGCTGTGCCGCCATCTGGCCCGCCCTCTACCTGAGTTCAGCCGTAGCACCTTCATCGCTGAAAACCTCCGATTTCAGCACCATCACCCGTGACCCCAGCACCACCACCGGACCCTACGGCAACACCACCGTTACGCGCGAACAGCTCACCTACAAAGGCCACCCGCTTTATTACTACGCCGGCGACCAGGCTACCCGGGGCCACGTTGAAGGCCACGATTTGGACGACTCGGGCGATAAATGGTACGTGGCCGCGCCCTGAGCGGGTGCAGATTGACGGATAAGCGTTAAGCAAAACCGTCGTGCCGAGCGCCGCCGAGTCATCTCGTATGAAATAGTAGTCCCTTCAACTCGGATTACGACTCCAACGGAGATGCTTCGGCTGCGCTCGGCACGACGTTGTTTTTGAAAAAGGTCTACCCGCCTTCCAGAATGTGCCCGTCGCGCATCACAATCTTGCGGTCGGCCATGTCGGCGAGCTGCTCGTTGTGCGTCACAATCACGAAGGTCTGGCCCAGCTCTTTGCGCAGCAGGAAGAAAATCTGGTGCAGCTCCTGGGCGTTCTTAGTGTCGAGGTTGCCGCTGGGCTCATCGGCGAAGATGATTTCGGGGGAGTTGATGAGCGAGCGGGCTACTGAAACGCGCTGCTGCTCGCCGCCGCTCATCTCGCTGGGCTTGTGCTCGGCGCGGTGCTCCATGTTCATCATGGCGAGCAGCTCGCGGGCCCGTACGCGCACCTCGCGCTCGGTGCGGCCGGCCAGGTAGGCGGGCAGGCACACGTTTTCGAGGGCCGTGAACTCGGGCAGCAGGTTGTGAAACTGGAAGATGAAGCCGATGTGCCGGTTGCGAAACCGGGCCAAATCGTTGCGCCCGAGCGTGCTCACCGATTCGCCGTCGAACAGCACTTCGCCGGAGTCGGGCGAATCGAGCGTGCCCAGAATGTGCAGCAGCGTGCTCTTGCCGGCCCCCGAGGAACCAACAATGCTCACGATTTCCGACTTTTCAATCGTCAAATCGATACCCTTGAGCACGTTCAGGGAATTGTAGCTCTTATGAATGTTGATAGCTTGCAGCAACGGCGGGCGGCGAAAAGCGTGAGAAATGCGGTAGTGGCAAAGCTACGCAGAATCCGGACGGTGCGCATTCCGTTCTATACGCAACTTTCGCCGCCGCGTGCGTCGCGCTATGCCCACGTCCTTAATTCTTTTCAACATGACTGCACCCTCCCGCCCGGCGCGGCGCTGGTGGCCCTGGCTGCTGCTGGCCCTGCTGCCGTTGCTGGCCTACCTGCTCTGGTTTCGGCCCCGCTCGGCCGAGGCTCCCGCCGAAGCCGCCCGCGAGGCGCAGTCGCTGGCCGATACGCCCTCGCCCTTCGGCGCGGCCTTTGCCGCCCGGGGCCACGGCGCGGTAGT
>JALYUI010000180.1 GCA_030853845.1 Bacteroidota bacterium
ATGACCTCGGCGCGGGCGATGAGGTCGCGCACCTGCCGGTCGTTCTGGCGCTTGTCGTAAATCACTACTTCGTCGTTGCCCTCCATCCAGTTGAGGAAGGCCGGATAATCGGACGGGGTGACCACCGTGACGTGGTGGCCCTTCTGTTTGAGATACCCGGCCCAGGCCAGCGACGAGCCCAGCGCGTCGGCATCGGGCTTGTGGTGCGTGGTGATAACAATCTGCTTGGGTTGCGCTAGCAACGCTTGCAGCGCGGAAATGGAACTAGACATCGACAACGTGAATGGGCCTGCAACAGAACTGAGGACCGGTGGCTTACAAAGATTTGGCCCGCAAAAGTCGGAAGAAATCTTTTCTTAACAGCGCTACCCGCCAAGAAGGTTCGTTGGGAACCGGCCAACGGCCCCATCCGCCGGCCCAACGCCGGCCGCGGGCTTTGTCCTTACTTTTGCGGTAGAAACCGTTTTTTAATCAACCATCCCCGCCCCATAATGGCCACCAACCGCACGTTCACGATGATTAAGCCCGACGCCGTAAAGGATAACCACATTGGTGGTATCCTGAGCATGATTGAAGCGGGCGGCTTCCGCATCGTCGAACTTCAGAAAGTAAACCTCACGCCCGAGCGCGCCGGCGAATTCTACGCCGTGCACAAGGAGCGTCCCTTCTACAACGACCTCGTGCAGTACATGTCGAGCGGCCCCATCGTGGCTGCCATTCTCGAGAAGGACAACGCCGTGGCCGATTTCCGCACCCTCATCGGCGCGACCAACCCGGCCAACGCCGAGGATGGTACCATCCGGAAGAAGTACGCCAAGAGCATCGAAGCCAACGCCGTGCACGGCTCGGATTCGGATGAGAATGCCCAGATTGAAGGCGACTTCTACTTCGGCAACAAGTAAGGCGGCGCGGAGCCTTTGCCCCGCAAGGCAGGGGTAGGCAGCAGTAATAAGTTAGCTGCGACCAAATCCTACGCCAAGCGAAGCCCCGGCTTTACCCTGTAAAAAGCCCGCTCTGCGCATGCAGAGCGGGCTTTTGCTTTATACCAAAAACAGACTGATTTTATACCAATCTTGTATCGCCGAGCTTATTTTCAGGCCTGCTCCATGGTCAGCAGCGGCTCGGCGGCCATGGTTTCGGTGGGCTGCACGGTGTGCTGGTGGCGGAAGAACACCACGAACAGTGCCGCGATAACAAGCGAGTAGGCAGCAAATGTGAGCCAGATGCCGTGCCAGTCCTTGGTGCCGTCGGCGAGGGTGAAGTAGTGCTGAATAACGAGGCCGCTGATGGAGCTGCCCAGCACGGCCCCGAAGCCGTTGGTCATCATCATGAACAGGCCCTGGGCGCTGGCCCGGATTTCGGGGGCCGTCTGGGTTTCGACGAACAGCGAGCCCGAGATGTTGAAAAAGTCGAAGGCCATGCCGTACACGATGCACGAGAGCACAATCATCCACAGGCCCGGGCCGGGGTTGCCGAAGGCAAAAAGGCCGAAGCGCAGCACCCAGGCCAGCATGCTGAACAGCATGACCTGCTTGATGCCGAAGCGGCGCAGGAAAAACGGAATGGCCAGAATAAACAGCGTTTCGGAAATCTGCGAGATGGACATGATGATGGCCGGGTATTTCACGGCCAGCGTGTCTTTGTAAGCCGCCACGCCTCCAAAATCGTGCAGGAAGGTATCGCCGTAGGCATTGGTGAGTTGCAGCGCGGCCCCGAGCAGCAGCGTGAACAGGAAGAAGGTGGCCATCTTCGGGTCGCGGAAGAGCAGGAATGATTTCAGACCCAGGGCATTGGTGAGCGACTTGCCTTCGCTGGCTTTGAGCTGGGGCGGGCAGGCGGGCAGCGTGAACGAGTACAGGCCCAAAACGAAAGCCGCGCCGGCGGCCACGTAGAACTGGCTGGCCGAGGTTTCGATGCCCAGTAGGCTCACCGTCCAGAGCGCCACGATAAAGCCGATAGTACCCCACACCCGAATGGGCGGGTAGGCCGTCTGCACGTCGTACCCCTCCTTTTTCAGAACCGAGTACGACACGGCGATGGACAGGGCCAGCGTTGGCATGTAGAAAATCATATTCAGCAGCATCACCCAGAACATGGTGCCGGGGTCCTTCACCATGGGCACGGTACACAGCACGATGCCGCCCAGAATGTGCAGCACGCCGTAGAGTTTTTCGGCATTCACCCACTTATCGGCCACGATGCCCATGAGCGAGGGCATGAAGATGGCGGCGATGCCCATGGTCGAGAAAATGGCCCCGAACTGCGCGCCCGACCAGTGTTTGTTCTGGAACCAGTATGCCCCAATGGTGAGCAGCCACGAGCCCCAGATGAAGAATTGGAGAAAGCTCAGCAAGGTGAGGCGCAACTTCGTATTCATGCGGCAACAGTTTAAAGAAGTGTAGGGTGGGAATTTTGCTGCGAAAGATACATTATCGGCTGCCAAACGGCACGCTCTGCCCTTCGCGGCCTCGCCTGCTTACTCCCGGCCGGCCCGCGCTATCATTTGCTGTAACTTGCCACCTACTGCCGGGGTCGTTATGGCTCCTTCGGAAGCGCATCAACCCACCACGAGCCTTTTTCCTCTAACCCCGTGAAAAAACCTTTCCCCTGGCGTGGGGCCGGCACGGCCGCGCTGCACTACACGGCGGCATTTCTGCTCACCACCATGTTGCATGAGCTGGGGCACGCAGTAATCTCCAGGCTGCTGGGTGGGCAGCCAGTGCTTCACAATACCTACGTCGAAAACCTAAACAAACACCTACCAGTCGGGCGCGAGGTGGCCATTGCCCTGGCCGGGCCGCTGCTGAGCCTGGCGCAGGGCATCGGGTTTCTGGCCTGGGCCTGGCACCGGCGCGGGGCCTCGGATGCGGCTTTGTGGCGCTTATACCTGGGCTTGTTCGGCGTTATCAACTTTTTTGGCTACCTGCTTATCGGGCCACTGGTACCTTATGGTGATATCGGGCAGGTGGAGGCCTTGTGGCATTTGCCACTTTGGGCCACGGTAAGTGTAGCCATCCTGGCGGGGGTGGGGCTGCAATGGCTGGTGGGCCGGGCGGGGCCGTTGTTCCTTGCTTTTGGCCCGCCTGGCCTGGCGCGCCAGCCGCGCGGGCGGCTTATGCAGGGCCTGATTGCGCTGCCGTGGCTGCTGGGCTCCGTCCTGATTACGGCGCTGAGCTGGCCGCTGCCCACGCCCATTAGCCTGTTATATCCGATTATGAGCAACATGGTGTTGGGCGCGGCCTGGGGCAAAGCCATGGCCCAGCCCTACCCCGCAGAAGGCCCCATGTCCACCACGCCCCTGCTGACCCAGCTGCAGGTGGGCTGGGCTTTGGTGGGACTGGCAGTGGTTGGCGCTCTGTTTCGGCTGCTGGCACCGGGCATTGCGCTGTAAGAATTCAGCCCACAAAAAAGCCCCGACCGGTTCGGTCGAGGCTTGAGCATTGAGCGGGAAACCCCACGCGGCAACTTACGCCACGTAGTCGGGCGCAAACGAGCCGGCTGGCTGGCCGTCGGCGGTGGGGTAGTCGGTGTAGCCGTCGGCGAAGCCGTTGGGGCCGGGCGCGTAATAGGTCGCCTGGTCACTTTCCGCCAGCGGCAGGCCCTTTTCGAGGCGCTCCACCAAGTCGGGGTTCGAGATGAAGGGGCGGCCGATGGCCACCAGGTCGGCCTGGCCGTTCAGAGCGGCATCAATCTCGTTCACGGTGTTGTAACCGCCACTCAGGATGAGCGTGTTGGTGAATTTGGCCCGGATGGTGTCGACGGTTTTGGCCGGCACGGCCGGGGCACCCATGCTCTCGTGGTTGACGAGGTGCAGGTAGACAAGGCCCATTTTCTGAAACTCTTCGGCCAGGTAGGCATAGGTTTCGTCCAGTTCGGGATAAGTGGTCATGTCGTTGAACACGCCCCAGGGCGACAGCCGGATGCCGGTGCGCTCCTTGCCAATGGCGTCGGCCACGGCCTGCGTTACTTCGAGCACGAAACGGGCGCGGTTCTGCACGCTGCCGCCGTACTCGTCGGTGCGCTGGTTGCTGGCTGGGTTCAGAAACTGCTCCAGCAGGTAGCCGTTGGCCCCGTGCAGCTCCACGCCGTCGAAGCCGGCTTCGATGGCCAGCTTGGCGCTGTTTACGAACTCATCGCGCACGCGGGCCAGCTCGTCGGTTGCCAGGGCGCGGGGGGTGGGCTGGTCCTGCATCTGCTGCTGGTCGGTCCACATCTGGCCCTGGGCGGCTACGGCCGAGGGGGCAACACCTTGGGCTCCTTCGGGCAGGTTGAGGGGGTGGAACACGCGGCCGGCGTGCATCAGCTGCACAAAAATGTGGCCGCCGTGGTGGTGCACCGTTTCGGTGATGCGCTGCCAGTTGGTGGCCTGTTCCTGGTTGAACAGGCCGGGAATGCGAGCGTAGCCCAGGCCATCGGCCGAGGGCGACGTGCCTTCGGTGATGATGAGGCCGGCCGTAGCGCGCTGGCGGTAGTATTCGGCCATCAGCTCGTTGGGCACGTTGCCCAGGGCGCGGCTGCGCGTCATGGGGGCCATTACGAGGTGGTTGGTGAGGGTGAGGTTGCCCAGTTTAGCGGGCTCGAATGCGAGGTTGGTCATGAGAAAGAATGTCGCGGTGCGTTGGGCCACGACGGGGAGTTGATGAAACGCGGCTAAAAAGCAGGTAGGTACACGAATTGTTTCAGCGGCTGGTGTTATCTTTCGTAGCCCGGCTCCGGGCGGCAGGTAAAGCAAAAAACCCGCCCCACGCAGTGGAACGGGTCTTTGGCTGTCGCCTGGCTC
>JALYUI010000189.1 GCA_030853845.1 Bacteroidota bacterium
CAGCCAGCTTGCTGGTCTTTGGGTAGCCTCGCAACCACTACAATCGGTTGCGCAAGGATGGTTGCGTAGAAAGGGTGTGAAAAGTCAGGCCGCTGTATTGTTTTAAAAGGGGGTAGGTTGCGAAATAGTTAATAAATTTCAAGAACACCTTTAAAAACGAAGGGATGTTAAACCAAAACCTGAATTTGCGTTTTATCTTTGTGCCCACCAACCGATAGTCGGTTGCTTATAAAGGTCGTTTTCTGCTCCAATGGCAATTCTGCGTTTTAAGGCTCTTGAACTAGTTAACCAGCGTTACCCCATCACGGTGGCGGGCAGCAAGCGCCGCTCCGAAACGTTTGGGCAAAATGTCTTCAATCTCGAAGCCATGCGGGCCACCATGCCCGGCGACGACTTCAAAAAGCTGCAAGCCGCCATTAAGCAGGGCGCTGCCGTGGAGCGCAACGTGGCTGATGCCGTGGCTTCGGCTATGAAAACCTGGGCCATGGCCAAGGGTGCTACCCACTACACCCACTGGTTTCAGCCCCTGACTGGTGCCACCGCCGAAAAGCACGACTCGTTCTTTGACCTGAATTCCGACGGCCGGCCGATTGAGAATTTCAAGGGCTCGGCGCTGGTGCAGCAGGAGCCCGATGCGTCGTCGTTCCCTAACGGCGGCATCCGCAACACCTTCGAGGCCCGCGGTTACACCGCCTGGGACCCCACCTCGCCCGCTTTCATCATCGAAACGGTAGGGGCCAAGACGCTCTGCATCCCCACGATTTTCGTGGCTTATACCGGCGAAGCGCTCGACTACAAAGCCCCGCTGCTAAAGTCGCTGGCCGTGCTCGAAAAAGCTGCCCTCGACGTTTGCCACTATTTCGACAAGGACGTTTCGCGCGTGAACACCACGCTGGGCATCGAGCAGGAGTATTTTCTGGTCGATAAGGCCCTGCACGATGCGCGCCCCGACCTCGTGCTCACCGGCCGCACCCTATTCGGCCATAGCCCGGCCAAGGGCCAGCAGCTCGATGACCACTACTTCGGCTCGATTCCGGCCCGCGTGCACGGCTTCATGCTGGAGTTTGAGGAGGAAGCCAACCTGCTCGGTATTCCGCTCCGCACCCGCCACAACGAAGTGGCACCCAACCAGTTCGAGTGCGCTCCCACGTTCGAGGATGCCAACCTCGCCGTCGACCACAACCAACTGCTGATGGATGTGATGGCCCGCGTGGCCGACCGCCACAACTTTAAAGTGCTGCTGCACGAGAAACCCTTTGCCGGCGTGAACGGCAGCGGCAAGCATAATAACTGGGCCATGAGCACCGACACCGGCGTAAACCTGCTCGCTCCCGGCCGTCGCCCCAAGGAAAACCTCCAATTCCTGGCCTTCCTCATCACCACCATCAAAGCCGTGCACGCGCACGCCGACTTGCTGCGCGCCAGCATCGCCTCCGCTAGCAACGACCACCGCCTCGGGGCCAACGAAGCCCCGCCGGCCATCATGTCGGTGTTCCTGGGTTCGATGCTCGATTCGGTGCTCGATGAGCTGGAGCGTACCGCCAAGCTGCCGCTCGATAAAGGCGACAATATCTATCTCAAGCTGGGCATCGACAAGATACCGGCCATCCTGCTCGACAACACCGACCGCAACCGCACCTCGCCCTTCGCTTTCACCGGCAACAAGTTCGAGCTGCGCGCCGTGGGCTCGTCGGCCAACTGCTCGTCGGCCATGACGGTACTCAACACCATTGTTGCCGACCAGCTTATTGACTTCAAAAAGTCGGTTGATGCCCTCATCGAGCAGGGCAAGAAGAAGGAAGTGGCCATTGTAGAGGTGCTGCGCGAGTACGTCATCAGCTCCAAAAATATCCGCTTCGAAGGCAACGGCTACTCCGACGAGTGGAAGGCCGAAGCCGCCAGCCGTGGCCTCAACAACATTGCTACCACGCCCCAGGCCCTGGATGCGCTGGTGCGCGAGGATGCCGCTGAGCTGTTTGCGCGCCACGGCATTTTCTCGCACGTCGAGCTGCACGCCCGCCACGAAATTCTGCTCGAAGAGTATAAGAAAAAGATTCAGATTGAAAGCCGCGTGATGGGCGACCTGGCCGTGAACCACGTCATCCCCACGGCCCTGGCCTACCAGACCAAGCTCATCAACAACGTGCGCGGCCTGCGCGAGCTGGGCCTCGACGACGAGTACAGCCAGACCACGCTGGGTATGATTAAGGATATTTCGCGTTACGTGTCGACCATCAAAACCACGGTGGATGAGATGACCGAGGCGCGCAAGCAAGTCAATAAGATTGAAGATGCCCGCGAGCTGGCCGTAGCCTATTGCGAGCAGGTAAAACCGAAATTCGAGCCCATCCGGCGCGCCGTTGATAAACTGGAGCGCATGGTGGCCGACGAGGACTGGCCCCTGGTGAAGTACCGCGAGCTGTTATTCAGCCGCTAGTACGCCTTTGGGTTGGAATCGGGTCCGGTGTTGGGTGGGAATTCTCGCCGCGCCCCGATTGGGAAAGAGGTGCCTCAGTGGGGTGCCTTTTTTTGATTCTGGCCCGCAATCGATTGCGGAAATTTTAGGCCCGATTATTCCGCCGGTTTCGGCTTTGGCTTGATGCGTGCGGGCCTTTTGGTGGTTTTGCGGGCGGGTGGGTTGGCTTCGGCCAGCAGCAGCGGCAGGCGGGGAACTGCGGCCGCGTCGTCGGGCACCAGCTCGGCGCTGCTGCCGGGGTCGGGTACCAGCATTTTCCAGGTGGTGCTACGCAGCTCGTCGAGCTTGTCGAGGGCGTCGCTCACGGTAGGGTTGGCCTTCAGCTTATCGAACAGGCCACTTTTGTTGCCCACGGCAATCAGCTTCTCAATTACAAAGGGCAGCACCCAGCCCACCACGTTGGAGGCCAGCGCGCCGCGCAGGCCCAGGCGCAGCAGCAGCCGCACGGTCATCTGCTCGATGAGCAGCACGCGGGCGGCCGGCAGGGCCTTATCGGCCAGGAAATCGGCCACCAGCTTCAGGTTGCCCTTTTCGACTTCGGCACGCAGCACGTCCTGCACCGAATCGAGGGCGCGGGCAGCCAACTGTCGGAATAGCCGGCCGGTTTGCCAGGCGGCCAGCCCGGTGAGGCGGGCGGCCCCGGCCAGGCCCGCCAGCGAAGGCACAAAACGAGGTTTATTCATAATTAAGAAGGCGATTTGGCGGCCAGATGCCCCACTGCCGGAACGTTGGCAACCGGAACAGGGTTTTTCCGGCAGCGGCCCAAAGGTGGTAAGATTGTTGCCATTTGTGCCGCTACACCAACCCACGGCGGGAATATTACGTTAGTTCGGCACCGATGCCGCGTCCGGTGCGCTATTCATTACATATGTCAGAATTGCTGCTGGATATTAACCTGCAACACCTGCCCGACCATTTTTTTAGTGGCGAATGGGAGGTTGCCAACCGGGTATTGAACCAGAACAACCCCAACAGTCCGATGGCCCAGGCCAGCCAGTTGGCCCTTATGCCAGGCCAGTTGGTAGCGCGTTCCGCACCGGCCGGCCCGGCCCATACCGGCCAATGGGCCGTGATGCGCGACGAGATACTCAATCGCCCCTACCTCACTTTTGAATTGCCCGAAGAGGCCACCCGCGCCCTCGTGACGCGCCTGCGCCGCTCGGCCGATGGCCAGCACAGCCAGCTCAACCTCTACTTTTCATCGGGTATGGAAATGCAGCTGAACCGGCCGTAGGCCCGCTGATGCCTTTTTTTGTTCACTTATTCGTTTGTTATCGTGAGCGCTTCTAATTCTTCTTCTCAACTACCAGCTGCGGCCCAGTCCGGTTCCGGCCAGGGGCTGGTAGGCCCCGAACAGTTCACTTTTCTGGCCGACCTGATTCCGCAGCTGGTCTGGATTACCGACGCTGCCGGCTTCCATACTTACTTCAATCAACGTTGGATTGACTTCACCGGCTACACGGTGGCCGACAGCGTGGGACCCGACATGTGGAACAACCTGCTGCACCCCGCCGACCAAACCCGCGCGCGCGAGGTGTGGGGCCATTCGCTGGCTACTGGTGATGACTATGAGATTGAATACCGCTTCAAGGGTCGCGACGGGCAGTACCGCTGGTTTCTGGGACAGGCCCGCCCCCGGCGCGGAGCCGATGGCAACATCGTTGCCTGGTTCGGCACCTGCACCGATATTGAGGACCAGAAACAGGCGCAGGCCATAATGGAGCAGCGAGAAGCAGAATTTGCCACGCTGGCCGACAATATGGCCCAGTTGGCCTGGATGGCCCATCCCGGCGGTAATATTTATTGGTATAACCAGCGTTGGTACGACTACACCGGTAGCAATTTCGAGGAAATCCAGGGCTGGGGCTGGGATAAAGTGCATCACCCCGACTACATCGACGGCGTAATTGCCTTTGTGAAGAATGCCTGGGCGGCCGGGCAGCCCTGGGAGCTCAGCTTCCCCCTGCGCGGCACCGATGGCCAGTTCCGCTGGTTCCTCACCCGCGCCGAGCCTATTTTCGACGCGCAGGGCCAGCTGCTGCGCTGGCTGGGCACCAACACCGACATTACCGACATGCGCGAGCTGCAGGAACAACTCAAAGTGGCTTATTCCGACCTGGAGGCCAAGGTGATGTTCCGAACCCTGGATTTGGAGCGGGAAGTGAAAGAGCTCCGTCAGCAAGTCGCTAAGTAGTCGCCTCATGCAAGGTATTTAATCAAAAAACGGCTCTTCGGAGCCGTTTTTCGTTAGGAGACTAGCAGGTCTGACCTTTTCCGGCCTGCGCTCCTTTCACTCAACATTCTTAATGAAAGCAATTATCATTCAACAAGCCGGTGGCCCGACGGTGCTGCAACTGCGCGAGCAGGCGAAGCCGGTGCCCGCCGCCCACGAAGTCCTGATTCGGGTGCAGGCCGCCGGCGTGAACCGGCCCGACGTGCTGATGCGCCAGGGCAAGTACGCCGGCAGCGGCAACGTGGCCGGACTGGTGCCGGGCCTGGAAATAGCCGGCATCGTGGAAGCGTGTGGTGCTGAGGTCCCTCGCTGGCGCGTGGGCGATGCCGTGTGCGCTCTGCTGCCGGCCGGCGGCTACGCCGAATACGCTACCGTGGATGCCCGGCACTGCCTGCCGTTGCCGGCCGGGTGCAGCCCAATCGAAGCGGCCGCTCTACCCGAAACCGTGTTCACGGTGTGGCACAATGTATTTCAGCGGGGTGGCTTGCAGGCGGGCGAAACACTGCTGGTGCACGGCGGCAGCAGCGGCATTGGTACCACCGCCATTCAGCTGGTGAAGGCGCTGGGCAGCCGGGTGGCCGTCACGGCCGGCGACGAGGCCAAGTGCGCCGCCTGCCGGCAGCTCGGGGCCGATTGGGCCATCAACTACAAGATGGAGGATTTCGAAGAGGTACTGCAAACCGAAGGTGTGGACGTGGTATTCGACATGGTGGGCGGCGAGTACATCGCCAAAAACCTGCGGCTGCTGCACGATGACGGCCGCCTCGTATTCATCAATGCCATGCAGGGTGCGAAAGGCGAATTCAACGCCCTGGACGTAATGCGCCGCCGCCTGACCATCACCGGCAGCACCCTGCGGCCCCGCTCGGATGACTTCAAAGCCGAGCTGGCGGCTGCGGTCGAAAAGCACGTCTGGCCGCTGATTGCCGCCGGAAAATTCCGGCCGCTCATAGACCAGACTTTTCCGCTGGCGGAGGCAGCGGCTGCGCACGAGCTGATGGAAAGCAGCGCCCACATCGGCAAAATTGTGCTGACAGTGGGGGAGTAGGAAACAGGAAAAAAGAACGTCATGCAGAGCGCAGCGAAGCATCT
>JALYUI010000192.1 GCA_030853845.1 Bacteroidota bacterium
GCTCGCGCACGTCGGCCGCGTTGGCGCTCTGCTGGGTTTGCATCTGCCGGGTCAGGCGGCCGGCTTCCAGCTGGGCCACCGTCAGGTTCAGCTCGGCCTGGCGCACGTTTTCGGCCGTGCCGCCGCCTATTTTCAGCAGTTGCTGCTCGTCGCGCAACGCCGACTGCAGGCTTCGCACCCGCACGGCCTGCACCTGGGCCTGGGCGCGCAGGTCGTTGAGGCTGCGCTCCAGGCTCAGCTGGAGCTGGGAGTTCTTGTTCTGGTTGCGCAGCTGCTCGTCATCGAGCTTGGCCAGGGTGGAGTTGGCCAGCTCCTTATCCAGCTCCAGAATGGTTTCGCCCGGCTGCACCGGTGCTCCCACCACCGCCGCCACCCGCCGGATAGTGCTTTGGATGGGGCTGGTCAGCACCGCCTCCCGGCCCGGAATAATGGTGCCGGCGGCGGTGAGCGAGGCTTCCACTTCGCCGGTTTCCACGGTAGCTGTCAGGATGTCGCCGCGCCGCAAGCTGGGTTTCAGCATCGTGCGAAAGGCCAGCACGGTTCCCAGCGCCAGTAGCATCGCGCCGGCTACCAGCAGCCAGCGGCGGCGCTTGCGTTGGGTTTGAATAGAATCGGCAATGGCTCTGTCCATTTTCGTGCAGAAATCAGGGGGTTTTCTACCGGAAAGGCCAAGCCGCGTGCCAATTATGCAATTATCTTTATATCAATGATATATGTATAATATGGGTTAAACTTGCATCAAAAAAGGTGTCCATTTCTGAACACCTTTGCTTAAACCGGACAGTACGCACGATGTAGAGACGCATATTTACCTCTCGTCGTTGAACGACCAATGGCACACTGCCCTCTCATCATCGTTCAAGTTCAACGCCGAAACGCGACACTTCGCGTTTCTACACCAGCACCCGGTACACCACAAAAGCCGCCGCATACGCCAGCCCGGTCATGTACACCAGTTGCCCCAGCGGCCAGCGCCAGCTCTTGGTTTCGCGGTACGTCACGGCCAGCGTGCTCATGCACTGCATGGCAAACACGTAGAACACCAGCAGCGAGAACGCCCGCGCCGGCGTGAAAAACGGCTGCCCGCTCGCGTCGCGCTCGGCGCTCAGCTTCTGTTGCAGCGTGCCTAGGTCGGCATCCTGGCCCACGCTGTAAATAGTCGAAATGGTGCCCACAAACACCTCCCGCGCCGCAAACGAGGTGAGCAGCGCGATGCCGATTTTCCAGTCGTAGCCCAGCGGCCGGATGCCCGGCTCAATGAGGTGGCCGAACTTCCCGGCGTAAGAATTCTCCAGCCGGGCCGAGGCTACCTGCCGGCTGGTTTCGGCTGCATCCCAGCCGTGCACTGCTGCCTGCTGCCGCGCCTGCGTTTCGGCCGTGGCCTGCTGCTGGCCCGGGCCGTAGCTGGCCAGCACCCACAGCAGCACCGAAATCGCCACAATCACCTGACCCGCCTGCAACACGAAGGCCCTCACCTTCTGGTAGATGGTGATGCCCACGTTCTTCCAGCGCGGCCACTGGTACACCGGGAATTCCATAATAAAGTAGCTCCGCTCCCGGGCCTTCAACACCAGCTTCAGCGCCCAGGCCGAAAACAGGGCCGAAAACAAGCCCAGCAGGTACAGGCTCATCAGTGCCACCCCGCGCAGGTTAAAAATGCCCCAGGCCGCCTGGTCGGGCACCACCAGCGCCACCAGCACCGTGTACACCGGGATGCGCGCCGAGCACGACATGAGTGGGGTCACGAAAATCGTAATCATCCGGTCCTTCCAGCTCTCAATCGTCCGCGCGCCCATAATGGCCGGCACCGCGCAGGCCAGCCCCGAAATCAGCGGTACCACGCTCTTGCCGCTCAGTCCGAAGGGCCGCATCAGCTTGTCCATCAGGAAGGTCACGCGGGCCATATAGCCCGTTTCCTCCAGCACCGCCAAGAAGCCGAATAGCAGCGCAATCTGCGGAATGAAGATGAGGACGCCGCCCAGCCCGGCCAGCACCCCCTCGGTGAGCAGCCGCACCAGCGGCCCCGAAAAGTGCGCCTGAATGGTCGCGCTCAAGGCCGAAATGCCCTGGTCAATCCAGTCCATCGGGTACTGCGCCCAGGCAAAAATGGCCTGAAACAGGAGGAACAGAATGGCCATAAAAATCAGGTAGCCACCCACCCGATGCGTCAGTACCTTGTCAATCCGGTTCGAAATTGGCTCACGCTGCTCAGTGCGCGTCACCGTCACCGTTTCCAGCAAAATCTCGTTGATGCGGCCGTAGCGCCCAATAGTTTCAGCCGCCTGCGCCGCCGTCGCGTCAAACCCGGCTTTCTCTACCAGCTCCTGGATATAAGCTTTGTCGTCAACGCTCAGAAACCCAATCTGCCGGTACTGTTGGGCGTAGTGCAGGGTCAGGTAGTCGTTATGCAGGCCAAACCGCTCGCGCAGCTGCTTCAGTAGCGGCTGCACCTGCGCATCGGGTTCCCAGAAGCGCACCGGCGGCGCATCCAGCCGCCGGGCCATCACTATCTTTAGCGCTGCGATGCCGCTGCCCTGCCGCGCGTTCATCGGAATGATGGGCACACCCAGCTCGCGCTCCAGCGCGGGCAGGTCGATATTTACGCCGTGGCGGGCGGCCACATCCATCATGTTCAGGGCCAGCACGGCCGGCAGGCCCAGGTCGCCCAGTTGGGTGAAGAGCAGCAGACTGCGCCGCAGGTTGCTGGCATCTACCGTCACTACCACAAAGTCGGGGTAGTTGCCGGCCGCCCGGTCGTAGAGCAGGTCGGTTATTACCTTCTCATCGAGGCTCTTCGGATAAAGCGAGTAGGTGCCGGGCAAATCAATAATCTCGGCTCGCTGGGTAGCCGTGAGCTGGGCCACGCCGGTTTTGCGGTCCACCGTCACGCCGGGGAAGTTGCCCACCTTCTGGTTCAGGCCGGTAAGCTGATTGAACAGCGAAGTTTTGCCGCTGTTGGGGTTGCCGATGAGGGCAATGCGCAGGGGCCGGCGGTCGGCCGGAAGGCCGGCGACCGTTGCGGGAGCCGGAATGCCTGCACTTGCCGCCATGCGCGCTACTCTTTCAGCACAATAGTGGCGGCCTCGCTGGCCCGCACCGAGAGCGTATATTCCTGGTCGCCAAGCACCAGCATCAGCGGGTCGCCGAGCGGAGCCCGGCCGCTCAGGCGCACCTGTACGCCGGGTACACAACCCATTTCCAACAGCTTGAGGGCCATTTCGGGGTCGCTCAGGCAGCACACGGTGCCAGCTTCGCCCACGCGCAGGTCGCGCACGGTGCGCTGGGCCGATGGGACCGCAGGGAGAGAAGCAGAACGACGAAACAACGCCACGATGAAAAAGACGAAGAGCTTATTTAGAAAGAATACAAACAAAGGTACACTTACAATTTCTTACTGGCCTGCCAAAATTTTTTATCCCCTAATAATTCGATTTCACGTAATTATCGCATCCTTGCAGAATCCTATAAGCACCAACACTTGTTTCTGGCAAAAAAATCTCCTAACTTTCAGCCAAGTATTTGTAATTTTGTCCGAACTACCTGATTAACTATGTACGCAAGACTACTTTTTATAGCATTATTTTTATCCAGCGTTATCCCCTTTGCCCAAGCGCAGAAGGCGGAAATCAAGGGGGTAATTGTCGACAAGGATACCAAAGAACCTTTGCCGTTCACATCCATTGGGCTTAAAAATGAACAAATTGGCGCGCTCAGTAACGAGCACGGCCAGTTTATCGTGCCGGCTCCCTCACAGAACATGGCCGACTCGCTGGTAGTAGTAGCCCTGGGCTATGCCCGGCGGGCCGTGCTGGTGAAACGCGGCGTAAACGTTGCCAGTCTTACCATCGAGCTGCCCAAGCGCGCCGTAGCCCTGGGCAACGTGACAGTGAAAGCCGGCAAGATTAAAAATCTGGGCCTCGGTGCCAAATCCGACAACCCTGGCGAAGGCATGATTCAGGGCCTGCCCGGCAGCCAGTATGCCTTCTTCGTGAAAAATGACAAGAAGAAGCGGCTGGGTAACGTACGTACCGTGTCGTTCTACATCGGCGAAAACGGCTTCCCCCGTGAGCCGTTCCGCGTACGCCTCTACAAGGCCGACGGCAACTACAATGCCCCCAACACCGACCTGCTCACCGAAAACGTGGAGGTGTCGGCTCCGCAGGGCGGCCAGTGGTACACCGTCGACCTGACGCCTTACAATATCATCGCCCCGGAAGAAGGTTTCTTCGTGGCTATGGAATGGGTGGTGAGCGGCGATAAATTCTTCGCCACCAATTTCATGGATGATTATACGCCCTATGGCCAGATTATGCGTCCGACTTACGAGTTCAAGGAAAGCCGTACCTGGAACTACACCATGGGCAAGGGCTGGAGCCTCATCACCGCATCCAACGGCCAGGGCCTGCGCTACAACGCCATGATTAAGGCCGAAGTGGATATGATTAAGTAAGCCCCGCAAGCGTAGTAAATGCGTACTCTACGCCGACAGCTACTGCATTAAGCTACCGGCAAAGACAAAATAGAAGGAGGCTCTGCTTGCGCGGAGCCTCCTTCTAT
>JALYUI010000651.1 GCA_030853845.1 Bacteroidota bacterium
TTGACGGACTATCTAACTGAAGGGAGGGGGTAGGGATGCAGTTTCGCATCCCTACCCCCTCTTTTTTGCTAAACGGCTAATAGCCTACTCAGCCTACTTAACCGGCCGGCTTTTCAGGCGCACGGCCAGAAACTCGGAGCCGGGCTTCCACTGTGGGAAGCTCGTGGTGGCAGCCAGCTTCTGGCCTATTCGGAAGAGCAGGCGCGCATCCTGGGCCGCGCCGCGCAGGTCCCACTTCGGGTTATACTGGTCGGAGGGCTGGTGGTAGCTGTTGGTTTCAAAATCTTTGCGCTCTTTTTCGGCGAAGGCCTTGCCGTGCAGGCGGCTCTCAAACGCGCCGCTGGCGTAGAGGGCCGGTACGCCCACCTTGGCGAAGCTGAAGTGGTCGGAGCGGTAAAAGCTGCCCGTTTCGGGGTGCTGGAAGGGGATGACGTAGCGGTTCTGCTCCTTCGCGGCGGCGCGGGCGTAATCGTCGAGCTCCGACTGGCCGTAGCCCACAATAGTCACGTCGCGCATCGGCCCGAAGGCCAGCAGCTCGTCCATGTTGATGTCGGCCACCGTGTTTTTCACCGGGAACAGCGGGTGCTGGGCGTAGTAGTCGGAGCCCAGCAGGCCCTGCTCCTCGCCGGTTACGGCCAGAAACACGATGCTGCGCTGGGGCTTTTCCTGCGCCTGCTTGAAGGCCGTGGCAATGGCCAGCAGGCCGGCGCAGCCGCTGGCGTTGTCGAGCGCGCCATTGTAAATCGAGTCGCCGGCAATGGCCTTGCCCACGCCCAGATGGTCCCAGTGCGCCGAGTAGATGATGTATTCCTGCGGGCGGGTGGTGCCGGGCAGCACGGCCACCACGTTTTTCGAGGTTTTGCGGGTGACTTTGTTGCGGATGGTCGTGCTCAGGTTCAGCCCCAAAGCTTTGCCCTTGAAGCCGCGCTGGTTGGCGGCGGTGTAGGCTTCGTCATAGCTCTGGCCGGCGGCCGTGAAAAGGCGCTTGGCCGCGTCCAGCGTCATCCAGCCTTCGAGGGCCACTTTGCTGGCCCCGTGGTCGGGCGTCTGGGGGTGCAGCTTGGCGCCGCCGTTGCTGCTCTGCACCACCGTCCAGGGGTAGGAGGCGGGCTTGGTGTCGTGAATAATGAGCAGGCCGGTAGCGCCGTGGCGGGCGGCTTCCTCGTACTTGTAGCCCCAGCGGCCGTAGTACGTCATGGCCTTGCCCTTGAACATGGTGGTGTCGTTGCCCGCGTTGCCAGGGTCGTTGATAAGCACCACCACGGTCTTGCCCTTCACATCGAGCCCGGCGTAGTCGTCCCACTGATACTCGGGGGCCGTCACGCCGTAGCCGGCAAACACCAGCGGCGAGCTCTTGATGTCGACCACCGGCTTCTCCTGCTCGGTGAGGAACATGAAATCGTCGCGGTACTTCAGTTGCAGCGTCTTACCGTTGCCCGTTACCGTGGCAATCGAATCGGGCCGGCCCGCGATTTCCACCAGCGGCACCGCCTGGAAGTAGCTGCCATTCGCGCCCGGCTGCAGGCCCAGCTTTTTGAATTCCGCCGCCAGGTAGGCCGTGGCCTTGTCCTCGCCCACCGTGAACGGCCGCCGGCCCTGGTACTCATCCGAAGCCAGCACCTTGATGTGCTGGGCAATGAGGGCGGGCGTTATGCCGTCGTTGGGAGCCGCCACGCTGGCCGTATCGGTGGGAGCGGCTTCGGTTTCGGCCGTAGTTTTGGCCGTCTCCGAAGTCGAGGTTTGGCCCTGGCAGGCGGCCAGCAGCAGGCCCGTGGCGGCGGGCATCAGCCAGCCGCGCAAAGTAGTTGAACGCATCAGTACAGAGAGTTGCCTCCGGCCGCGACGCCGGAGCTGCCTACAGCCGGGCAAAATGCTCGGCCGCAATCCGCGCGCCTTCATCGGTGCAGATGCCGCGAATGTAGTACAGGAAGATGCTGCGAAACACCTCGCGCATGTTGTAGCGGTCGGGCGGAAACACCTGCGGGTTGAGCATCATGTTGAGCTGCTCGACAATTATCTTGGTAACCAGCTGGATATTAATATCGGAACGGAACATCCGGTTACGGATGCCATCGTTGAGCAGCTGCTGGAGCTGCGGCGCCGAATAGGTATTTACGTTATCCATCGCGGCTTCCCAGGTTTGGGGGAAACCGGTTTGCAAGTCGACATAAAATTGCCCGGGCACGGCGGCCAGGTCGCGCAACCCCAGTTGGAGCAGGCCATACAGCCGCTCTACCGCCGAAGGATATTGGGCATACAGCTCTACGTGTTCGCGCTTCTGGCGCTCCATGTCGGCCAGCAGGGCGTGGTGCACCAGCAGGCTGCGGCTCGGAAACTGCGCCGTCAGGGCCGCATCGGTGGTGCCCAGCGCCGTGGCCAGCTTCGCGTCGGAAGCCTCGTTCAGTCCGTATTGATAGAAAACAGGCATCGCCGCTTCGAGCGAAGCAGCCGGAATTGTAGCGTTGGGCATAAGCGGAAAGATAATAAATTTTGCGAACGGCCCGGTAGGGCTACCAGCTGAGTACGGCGAGGCCTCGGGCGGCCTTCTACTTCAGTGTGCCCAGCAGGAAGAAAAACAGCAGCTGCGTGAGGTACACCAACGGCACCAGTGGATTGCGCTTGGCAAACGTGGTGCGATTAAAGAGCATTTGCAGAATGCAGGCGAAGATAAACCAATCGCGGAAATTCTGCGCCGGAATCACCTGGGCCGACCAGTTCCAGAAGTCGAAGCGGCCGGCCACCGGCTCCAGGCAGGCATCGAAGCCCACCATCAGCATGGCCGCAATCAGAATGCGGGCCAGCTCGCCCATGGGCACGTAGCGCACCAGCATGCCGCACAGGTACGTGAGCACCAGCCAGTTCAGCCCAATCAGGGGCGGCACGCCCTGGAAGGGCTGCTGGTCGAAGAGCTTGAAGCCCAGCGTGTCGCCATAGGTGTAATGCCCGAATACCTTGCCCGTGTTCACGCCCACGAACTCGGCCCCGAAACCCAGCAGCAGCACCGCAAGGCAGAAGCCCCAGAAACTGGCGTCGCGCCCCGGCTGAAACCACAACAGCAGCAGCGCCGTGAGCCCCAGCGTGAGCGGGGTAAACCGGAGGTAAAATCCGGGGTCATCGGAAAAAGCCAGCCCCACAAACCCGGTCACGTGAAACAGCAGCACCAGCCCCTGGGCAATGCGCAGGCGGCGGTTGGCAGCGACCGGCAGCGGCGCGGGCGAGGCAGGTACGGGCGGGCGCTGCACCGGCGGGCCCTGAGATTCGGAATACTCCATTCGGCGGAACCAAGCGGTTAAAAGGTAAAACAAGCGCGGCTTCGACCCGCTCATCTTACGCATTTATTTAACGCTCAACGTTTAAATTTTAACTATCGATAAGATTGGCGACGATTTGGGCCGACAGCAAACACAGCGGAATGCCCCCGCCCGGGTGCACCGAGCCGCCGCAAAAGTACAGCCCATCGAGCCGCCCCGAAAAATTCGGATGCCGCAAAAATGCCGCCAGCGCATTATTGCTGGAACTGCCGTACAACGCCCCGCCAAACGACGAGGTATCGGCCGCAATGCCCGGCGGCGTCCACACCCGTTCGGCCTGGATAAGCGGCGCCACGTTCACGCCTAGGGCGCGGTGCAGGCGGGCCAGCACGGCCGCCCGGGTGCGCTGGCTTAGTATGGCCCAGTCCTGGCCCTGGTCGTGGGGCACGTTCACCATCACAAACCAGTTTTCGTGGCCGGGCGGGGCATCGGCAGGCGTTTTTTTACTCGTGATGTTCACGTACACCGTCACGTCGTCGGCCACGGTCTGCTCCTGAAAAATGGCGTTAAATTCCGCCTGATAGTCTTCCGAGAAGAAGATGTTGTGCAGCTCCAGCTCGGGGAATTCGCGGGCCACGCCCCAGTAAAAAATCAGGGCCGAGGAGGAGCGGGGCTGGCTGAGGGTGCGCTCCGGGGCGGGCTCGCGGGGTAGCAGGCGGCGGTAGGTGGGCACCACGTCCATGTTGCTCACCACCCGGCCGAAGTCGTACACGTCGCGGGCCGTGCGCAGGCCGGTCACGAGGCCCTCGGCCACCAGAATTTCCTCCACTACCTCATCGTACCGGAACTTCACTCCGAATTCCAGCGCCAGCCGGTGCAGGCTTTCGGCAATGGCGTAGATGCCGCCCTCGGGATAAAAAGCGCCAATGCCGTGCTCCAGGTGCGGAATCATGCTTAGCGTGGCGGGGGCCTGGTAGGGGTCCGAGCCGTTGTAGGTGGCGTAGCGGTCGAAGAGCTGCACGAGGCGCGGGTCGGCAAACGCCTTTTGGTGGCGCTGGTGCATGGTGCCCAGCAGGCCCAGGCTGGGCAGCGCGGCCAGGGCCCGCAGCGTGTCGCGCCGGAAATACGTGCTGGCCTTGTGCAGTGAGCGGTGCAGAAACGTGCCCGCTGTGGCGTCGTAGGCCCGCCCGCTGCGGGCCAGGAAGCCGCGCACGGCCGCGGCCGGCGTGCCCAGCTTGGCCTCCACTTCGTTGGCAAAGTCGTCGGCTTCGGCCCAGGCACTCACGCGCGTGCCGTCGGCGAAGAAATAGTTGGTAATCGGGTCCAGCCGCTCGT
>JALYUI010000199.1 GCA_030853845.1 Bacteroidota bacterium
ACCAGCCCCGCATCGAAACCGCCGCCCACCAGAGCCTGGCCGATACCGTCATCGCCAAGCTGCCCGGCGGCTACGACCAGATGATTGGCCGCCGCTTCAACGGCGGCGTGGACCTGAGCGGCGGCGAGTGGCAGAAAATCGCCCTGGGCCGCGCCTACATGCGCGACGCCCAGCTCCTCATCCTCGACGAGCCCACCGCCGCCCTCGACGCCCGCGCCGAGTATGAGGTGTTCCAGCGCTTCAAGGAGCTCACCCAGGGCAAAACCGCCGTCCTCATTAGCCACCGCTTCAGCACCGTCCGCATGGCCGACCGCATTCTGGTCATTGAAAACGGCCAGTTCGTGGAAATCGGCTCGCACGAGGAGCTGCTGGCGAAAGGGGGGCGCTACGCCGAGCTGTTTGCCTTGCAGGCGGCGGGGTATCGGTAGGGACGTAATTAATAGAACGTCATGCTGAGCTTGTCGAAGCATCTCGCGTGGGGTAGTAACTCAATCGATTGGATTACTTCTGCACGCGAGATGCTTCGCTGCGCTCTGCATGACCGTTCTTTTTGCGTTGGTTACTTCCAACCGTCAGCCAGCCCTACTCCGCTTCTCCTAAAAAACCCGCTGCCATCGGCACCACGCCCGCCTCTTCGTAAATCTGGACCAGCGTCAACGTCAGATTCAGCTCCGGGATAACGACGGCATCGGCGGCTTCGGCCAGGGCAGTGTGGCCCCACAGGCCGTGCTCGCTGAGCTGGTACCACTCCACCAGCCAGGTTTTTTGCGACACCAGCAGGTAATGCCTTAGCGAGGTCAGCTTCTTGTACTGATTGAATTTCAGGCCCCGGTCGTAGGCTTCGGTCGAGGGCGAAAGCACCTCCACGATGAGCAGCGGGTGGTGCAGCCGCCGGCTTTCGCGCTGGTCGTCGGGGTCGCAGCTCACCACAATGTCGGGGTAAGTGTAGTGGCGGTTGGCTTCCACGGCCAGTTGAATGCCTTCCATCTGCACCCGGCAGGTTTTTCCGCGCAGGGCCGGGCGGAGCGCCAGCACAAAGTTTTGGGCAATGGTATTGTGGGCGATGCTCTCGCCCGCCATCGCGAATACTTCGCCCTCAAAAAACTCGTGGCGCACGTCGCTTTGAGCTTCTAAGGCAAAATATTCCTCGGCTGTGTAGTGGTGCGGCTGTAATTCGGGCTGTCCCATAGTTGCCAAAGATAGCAGCGGGCAAGGGAGGAAAATTACCCGGGGCCGCCACGCGGAATGGCCAGGCGGACAAACCGTGCAACCTTGCGTCCGCCGGACAAGTATGCCGCTGCCGGGCCATCACCACCCGGGTTGTTCTTTGCCCACGGCTGGCCTGCCGGGCCGGCCATTACTTCTGCGTTCCCCTTATGTTGCCCCCTCTCTCCCACGCCGACCAGGCCCGACTGTACCTGCTCTATCACCTCAACCCCGTGGAGCCCCGGGCTCCCGCGCCACCCAGGGTGCCGCCGCTGCGGGTGGTCATCATCCGGCACGGCGAAAAGCCCATCGATGGCGACAACCTCTCCCACATGGGCCTGGCGCGGGCCATGGCCCTGCCCGAGGTGCTGAACCAGGTGATGCCCTGCCCCCCCGACTTCACCTACGTGCCCTGCATCGGCACCGATAAGGACGAAACCACCCGCGTGCGCATGATGCAAACCGTGCTGCCCTACGCCGTACTGCACAACCTGACCATCAACAGCGACTTCGCGCCCGACGAAATCAAGGGCCTCGTGAAGCAGCTGCGCCGCCGGCGCGGCACCGTGCTGCTGGTGTGGGAGCACCACAACATCGTGAAAATCGCCGAAGCCCTGGGTATCAAAGAACCCCAGCAGTGGCCCGACGACGACTACGACAGCATCTGGACCATCACCTTCGGCCGCGGCAACCCCAAAGGCAAAGCCAAAGACCCGGTGCTTACGAAAAGCAAGGAGCACATCAACCCCTAGCGCGGTGGGGGTAGAGGCGAGAGGCGCGGATGCGGACCCTGCGGGCGATGCAGCGTGCCGGCCGGACCAGCGCGCGAAACCGTGGTATTTTTTGCCCGATGCAAACTATAATCACCTAAGCTGACGTAACTTGATGCTCCATTGCCTTAACCCTTTTCCCCGTCGTTATGAAGCCTCCGATTATGCTGCTATGCGGCCTGCTGCTGGCGCTGGCCAGCTGCATGAGTATGCGCGAAGCCCGCGTCGATTCCGATTACAGCTACCGGGGCAACTTCCGCCACTACCGCACCTACGACTTCGTGACCGGCACGGGCCTGTCCTCCGATACCAGCAAGCTGGGGCAGTCGCTGCGCGAGGCCATTATCCAGCGCTTCCGGGCCCAGGGCTACCGCTACACCCAGCGCCGGCCCGACATGCTGGTGAACTTCCGGGTGTATGAGGGTGACATGCGCTTCCACGGCTTCGACCAGGAAGACCTTAGCCAGTGGATTAAGCGCAACGTGGAGGAAAGCGACGACACCCCCGAAGACCTGCGCCACGGCTACCAGCCCGTGCGCCTGCTGCTGGCCGAAGGTACCCTGCTCGTCACCCTCATCGACGTGAAATCGAACCGCGCCGTGTGGAACGGCTACGCCTCGGGCGTGACCGTGCCCGAAGGCCCCATGGGCGAAATCGTGCTCAAGCGCTCGGTACGCTCCATTCTCGACCGCTACCGCGTATTTTCCGAGGAGTTTGCCAAAGGCAATATGGGTGGCGAAGCCGAAGGAGCCGAGAAGTAATTGGAGTCTCAAGAACGTCATGCCTCATCTGGCATCCGCCTGTGGATTACTCACCTCGCACCCGTCGTACCTGAATCAATTCAGCCGCGATGCTGATGGCAATTTCTTCGGGCGTCTGGCTTTGAATGGGCAGTCCGATTGGCCCGTGCAGGCGGGCAATTTGCTCGTCCGCAAATCCGGCCTCGCGCAGGCCCCGGCGCAGCTCGGCTACTTTGGCCACGCTGCCCATCACGCCCAGGTAGCGGTAGGGCCGGCCCAGCAGGTTTTGCAGCACCACGGCATCGGTGCGGTAGCCCACGGTCATCACCACCACGTAGTGGCGCGGGCCGGCGGGCACGGCAGCGGCCACCTGCCCGAAGTCAATTACGCGGCGGTGGTGGGCGGCGTGGTTGGCGGCCAGGGTGGGCAGGTCGGCGCGGTCGTCGAGCACGGTCAGCTCGAAATCGAGCGCGGCCAGCACGTTCGACAACGCCAGGCTCACGTGCCCGCCGCCCACGATGGTGAGCTGGTCGCGGAAGCCCAGCCGCTCGCGGTAGCGCCAGGCCGGGCCGGGCTGGTAGTGGTAGCAGTCGCCGGAGCTGAGCCGAATTTCGGTGTCGGATGGATAAGCCATTTTGGCCGTTTCAGCTGCGGCCTCCTTTTCGGTAGCGTCCGGAGCAGCGGGCGCGGCATCTTCCGCCGTGTTGCCGGCACTATCGGCACTTGAAGCTTCAGTAGCGCCGGAAGAAGCTGAAGTAGTGGGCGAAACAAACCGCAGCCCGCCCACCGCGCTCACGGCCAGCGCGCCGCCGCTCAGGGTTTGCAGGCTTTTTTCGATGGCGGCCACGGCTGGCAGGTCGGCGGCCGCGAGGGGCAGTAGCAGCACGTCCTGTTCGCCCGAGCACATCATGCCCGAGCGGTCGGCCGGGGCTTCGCGCCGGTGCACCTGGGGGCGCAGCAGGGGCTGGGTATCGGCCTCGCGCAGGCGCTGGCGGGCCAGTTCCACCCACTTATGCTCCATGATGCCCCCACCGATGGAGCCGGCTACTTCACCAGCCGTCACGGCCATCTTGAAGCCCTGTCGGCCAGGGCTACTGCCCGTGCTGCGCAGCACCAGCAGCAGGGCCACGGGCGTGCCGGCCCGCAGGCAGGTGGCAGCAAGGGTCCAGACGGGCAGGTCGCGGGGAGAGGCAGGCATGGCGCTTCGCGCAATTAAAAATTGAGAATTAAATATTAAAAATGAAAAACTTCATGCTGAGCTTGCCGAAGCATCTCTACCGCTTCGTTAGAAAAGCCCAAAAGAAGCGGTAGAGA
>JALYUI010000200.1 GCA_030853845.1 Bacteroidota bacterium
TCTCTACCGCGCAGGTAAGCCAACTAATCCAACGAAGCGGTAGAGATGCTTCGACAAGCTCAGCATGACGTTCTTTACCACTTCCAGCGCTATCTATCAACCCGCCTAATCCATGCCCGCCCTCGACCGTTTCTCCACCCAGGCCGCCGATTACGCCCGCTACCGCATTGCCTATCCCGCCGAGCTCTACGACTGGCTGCTGCCCCAGGTAGCAAGCCGCGAGCGGGCCTGGGACTGCGCCACCGGCAATGGCCAGGTGGCGGCGGTGCTGGCCAATTCATTCATCCGGGTTGATGCGACCGACCTCAGCGAAAACCAATTGGCGCAGGCCCCGCTGCGCCCCAACATCCACTACCAGCGGGCTACCGCCGAGCACACGCCCTTCCCCAACCAGCGCTTCGACCTCATCACCGTGGCCCAGGCCGTGCATTGGTTCGATAGCGAAGCCTACCACCGGGAAGTGCGCCGCGTGGCCCGCCCGGGCGCGGTGCTGGCCGAGTGGGGCTACCAGCTGTGCCGCCTCGAAACGCCCGCGCTGAACCAAATGCTCGATGAATTTCACGACCTGACTTCGGGGCCGTACTGGGATGCCAACCGCCGCCACATCGAAAACGAATACGCCAATCTGCCCTTCCCGTTCGCCGACGTGCGGCCGGCGCGCTTTGCCGTGGTCAAGCACTGGACGGCGGCTGACATGCTGAATTATCTGCGCACCTGGTCGGCCACGGCCAACTACGCCCGGCAGCACGCCGGAGCCGACATGGTGGCCCTGGTGGCCGACGAGCTGACGCGGCTGTGGGGACCGCAGGCGCGCCCGGCTACGTTCCCGGTATTTGCCCGGGCCGGGCTCGTAGAATAATGGGATTTTATGTCCGGGAGCCAATAAGCTTTGCCTCCGCCCGAGGCTGGTGGTCTGGTTGAGAGTTACCGGGGGCCGGCTGAGCTATCTGTCCCTTCCGGAACCAACTGCCTGGGCCACGACCAGGCATACCAGCTGATGAGCAGGGTCAGGGTCATTTCCAAGGCACCGTAGAACTGGTAAAACGGCCAGCTGCCCTGAATCGCCAGGAGCATGATGCCGGTGTAGACCAAGCCCAGCACAAAGTTCACCCAACGGTTTAGGCGGGCGGGTAGCAGCAGCGTGAGAGCTACCATGACGCTGGGAATAGCCATCAGCGCGGCCATGCCCAGCAGCCCCGCCTGGGAAACGGCCCCCAGGGCCATGCGGCCGGCCAGCATGGCCCGTAATTTACCGGGCGCGTACAGCTCGAAGTAGTCTCCGTAGATGTACAGAAATAGCACCGAGGCCCAGAGGGCTGTGATTTTGAGCCGCACCGGCACTGGGGCATCGGTTAGCTGTCGGACAACATGAGGAGTAGCTAGTGGTTTCATTATCAATGAATATTGCTTAAGCGAATGCTGTTGCTCGCACAGTTTGATTTGCTAGGCGAGGGGAATAGCTACTGCGTCGGGTTGCGCCAGCGCGGGGTACGGAACCCTGCCAATCAACAGCCACAGCGTCAGGGCTCCTTCGCCCACCAGCCCGGAAACCATGGGCAGCGGGCTGATGAAGTGCACCAAGGAGGGCGCGAGGAAGGTCAGCCAGCCCAGGCCGGAAAGCGCCAGCAGCCCGCCCAGCCAGCGCGGCAGCAGCCCCGAATGCCAGATGAGGTAGCTCATCAACAGGCAGTAGATGCCGAAAAAAACCAGGCTTTTGACGGGGGCCAGGTCCGGTGCCAACACTTCCAATACCCCCAGGCCACACCCAATGAGGCTGATGCCCGCCGCCAGCAGGGATAACCGGGCGTGGGCCGCCGCGAAAAGGTGATACATAAAAAAGGTCACTCCCGCGTAGAAGCCAAAGGAGAGCAAGGTAGCCAGGGCGCTGGCACGCGGCGCGGCTACCAACGCGCCCACCATACCCGTCAGAATAGTTAGCAGGTAGCAGCCGCCGGCCAGCCGGGCCGTTGCCTTCAGGGAGAAGTTCGTGAGCATCGACAAGTATTTTAAGTAGGGAAGGCACCAAAATCCGGCAATCAGTAAGAATAGCCCGGCTTGGAACGGGCCGCCGGCGCACAACAAAGCGCCAGATGCCGCACCGCGTCGGGAGGTTGCCCGGGAAGCGGAAGACCCGAAAAAAAGGCGATTTGGCAGGCTTACTTTCTACATCGCCACTCGGTGCCCAACCAACTCTCAATAATTCGAGCCGGGCAGCGTTAAGGCTTCACAATTGTTTTTTGATGACTGTTTTCAAGACGCGACCACGGGCGGTTTTGCTGTTCAAGCGCAGCATAATGCCTTTTATGGTGGGTATTTCGGGCCGGCTGCTGAAGCTGGAAGGCGATGTGCGCGGGCAGCTGGGCGACTTCGGCTACCTGGCGAGCTGAGCCTGGCCGAAACCGGCGAGGGGAGCTGCCCTATCTTGCTTCCGTTTCCCCTTTTCGCCATGCCTAATTACTGCGGCCATTTCGATGCCCCTCTCCGCCTATTACCTGCCCGCTACGCCTAAACTGCTTTATGATGGTTTTGAGGGAAATTGGATAAGCCAACCCTGGCCGTTGCCGCAGGTTGACGGCACAAAATTCCCGGCGCAGCTGAGCCATGACGTAATACCGATAGAAAAAGCTGCTGCGGGGCTGGGAAAGGATGATTATCAGCAATTGCTGCGCGATGTGAGCGCGCAGGTTCGGGATTGGTCAGGCCGGGGCGATTTCGGATATAAAGGCTACGATGGCCTGCAACTTTACTGCGTGCGGCACGGCCAGCAGCTGTGGGTGCTGGCGGCCGGCGAGTTTCAGCCGGGCCGCTACAAAACCTACCTGCATGGTTGCTGGCGGCTTTTGTAAAGCGGTTTCCAAGTTCATGTATGGAATGTATAGACGCG
>JALYUI010000215.1 GCA_030853845.1 Bacteroidota bacterium
GGGCCGGGCTGCTGGGGTCGGGGCGGGGGCTGCGCTGGGCCTGGGCGCGGGCCACGGGCAGCAGGGCCGGCACCGCCAGGGCCAGCCAGAGCGTGTGCCGGCGGAGTGCTTTTGCGTGCTTAATCCCTTGCTTCATAGTGCTAAGGTAGCGAATGGGTAAAGAACTTGTAGAGATGCATACTGGTGAAGCGAAAAAATGTTGGGCGGGCAAACCGTCGAAGCGCAGTTATCAGTTGTCGGTGGGTGCGGGGCGCAGATGGTATAGCCCACATGGTTCCGCAGGCCGAAGCCAAAGAATACCACCACGCGTATCAGCCCGAAACCCTTGTCGGGTACCTGCGGGCCGGCATAGAGGCGGGGCAAGCCCTGCCCTTACGGACACTAATGCTGCAACCGCGCTAACCAGATGAAACGATGGCCATATCTACCCGCAGCGGGTGGCCCGGCCCCAGGCGGGGCAGCGGCCACGCTCAACGGCAGCAACAGCAGCCCGACGTAACAGCACCAGCGGCGCGGAACGGAAAGCAAAGGGAGCATGAGCAGCCGAAATTATAAAGTCCTGGCTTTTACCGGGGAAAAGCGGCAAACAAGCACCTTCCTGCCCTCTCCGCCCTGGCCGCCGGCCAATTGTAAAGTCCGATAAGCCCAAAAGTTGGTTTGCAAACCGCGCCGGGTAGGCGCTACCCTTGCGTGGCTTCCGCTACGAAAGCTGCCTTCGCAGTAGGCGCTACTCCCGTTGCACCGGAGCAACTGCCTGGCAACAAGGCAGTGTCACAGTAAAGCAATATTGGAATACAGAATATAACGTCTACATTTCGCTTCCTTCCTTTTCCCTTGCTGTTATGCGAACCTACCTGTTCCTCAGCCTGGCCGCCGTGCTGTTCACGGCCGCCTGCAAGAAAGACGGCCCCGAAGCCGGCCTGCCTGCTGCCACGCAGGAAGGCAAGAACACGTTTGGCTGCCTGGTCGATGGGCAGCTGTTCGTGCCCCTGCCGCCTGCCGGCATTAACAGTAGCCACCGTGAACCGCTCGAAGCTTCCTTGTACCGCACCGACATCCTCGTCTCGGGCCGTGGTAACGGGTACGTGGACTTTGCTCTGCGCAATGCTTTTCGGCCGGGTACTTATAACCTCGGCGAAACCTACACCGGTAGTAGCGGCCGGTATGAAATAAGCGCTGGAGCCTATTATACCAATACCGTCTACACGGGCACAGTTACGCTTACGCGCATTGATACGGTGGCCAAGATTGCGGCCGGCACCTTCCAGTTTACTGCACTCAACCGCAGCGGCAAGACCGTGACCGTAACCAACGGCTGCTTTGACGTGCGGCTGAAATAACTTGCTTCACCCCCTTATCCCATTTCCCATGAAAACATACCTCCATCTGGCGCTCGCCGCTGTGGTGCTGGCCCTCTCGGCCAGCAGTTGCAAGAAAGACGGCCCCGAAGCGGGGCTGCCCGCCGCCACGCAGGAAGGCAAGAACACGTTTGGCTGCTTGGTCGATGGGCAGTTGTTCGTGCCCCTGCCGCCCGCCGGCATTAACAGCAGCCGCCGCGACCCGCTCGAAGCCTCGAAATACCGCACGGACATATTGGTTTCTGGCCGTGGTAATGGCTACGTGGACTTTGCCCTGCGCAATGCCTTCCAGCCCGGCACCTACTCCCTAGGCGAAACTCGGTCTGCCAAGTATGGACGATATCAATTTGGCTCAATTGACTATTACACTGATGCTGCCCACCCAGGTACGGTCACGCTCACGCGCATTGACACGGTGGCCCGGATTGCCTCCGGCACTTTCCAGTTTACGGCTCTTGATTATCAGAGCGGCAAAACCGTGACCGTAACCGACGGGCGCTTTGACGTGCACCTCAAATAGTTTTCTCCACCCCCTTATCCCATCTCATTTCTCATGAAAACATACCTCCATTTGGCGCTCGCCGCCGTGCTGCTCTCGGCCAGCAGTTGCAAGAAAGACGGCCCCGAGGCCGGCCTGCCCGCCGCCACGCAGGAAGGCAAAAACACGTTTGGCTGCCTGGTCGACGGCCAGTTGTTTGTGCCTCTGCCCCCGGCCGGCATCAACAGCAGCAGCCGCGACCCGCTCGAAGCCTCGAAATACCGCACGGACATATTGGTTTCTGGCCGTGGTAATGGGTATGTGGACTTTGCCCTGCGCAATGCCTTCCAGCCCGGTACATACAGTTTGGGCGAAACACGCACTGGTAGTTATGGTAGTCATGACGTTAGTGCAGGAACTTACTACACTGACGCTGCCCACTCAGGCACAGTTACGCTCACGCGTATCGACACAGTGGCTAGAATTGCCTCCGGCACATTCCAGTTCACAGCCCTTGACTTCCGCAGTGGTAAAACTGTGACCGTAACCGACGGACGCTTCGACGTGCGCCTGAAATAGCTTTCTCCCATTTTTTCACTTCATTCCTTATCTTGTATGCGGACACGTTTCCTGCTTTCCTTTCTGCTGCTGGGCAGCATCTGGCCGACCCTGGCGCAACGCACATCCGGCATCACTCCCCATGTGGTACTGCCTCCACAGCCCACCTGCTTTCTGGCCCCCGCGCCCATTGCCGGCAGCTACCGCTTCCGGCTCGACAGTTTACTCACGGCCCTCAACAAGAGCCAGGTGCCCACCGGCATTCTCTACGACCGGGTATTTCCGCTGGCCCGCCTCGATGTGTTCGGGCAGCGCCCCGCCGCCGACACCTCCCGGTTCGCGCATTTTCTGCAAGCCAACCAGGAGCTTTGGCAGGCTTCTTACACCTGCACCGGGCTGGGCAGCCCAACCGACATCCGGACGCGGGCCGCCGCGCAGCAAAAGAGCGGCATCGTGCCCCTGGGGCTGCTGCACTACCGTTTCAACCTGCTCGATACGCTGGCCGTGCAACACAACCTTCTCAGCCAGCCGGACGGCGAAGGCGGCGCGCTCTACGACGTGGCCGGTCGGCCGCAGTCGCCCTACCTCACCCGCGAAACACTGGTAGCCGCCGCCCTGGTAGAATCCGTGCCGGCGGGCACCATCCAGTTTAAGTTGCCCACCAGCCTACGGTTCGACAACACCGGCAACGCGGTGCAGTCGCTGACCCTGGATTTCAACGACGGAACTTCCCCGGCCACGCTGCTGCCGGGCGGTGCCGGAGTTTACAAGTCCTATGCGACGGGCGGCGAATACTTTATTCAACTCACTGCCCACTTTGCCGATGGTAGTAGTAAGGTAACCTACACGAGCCTTCAGGTAACGGGGCAGGCCGCTTTTTCCCGCAACAGTGACCCGAATTTTCAACCAATTCCTACATGTAATCCAGCAGCGGATGAACGAGTACCATTAACAGCTTCCATTCCTTATACAGATTATGAAGGAAACTCTTATTCTGGGTTTGGAGAAGTTACCACCTACTTCGCTAACTGTGCGAATCGGCAGCTTACCAAACCGGTCATCATGCTGGATGGGATTGATTTTGGTGGAATTGAGCAACGTCATGGCGTTGTCGTCTATTCCGATTTTCTTAACTACTACGACCAGGGCACGCCCAAGCGGCTAGGCGAGGAACTGCGGGCTACCGGGCACGACATGCTCATTCTGGACTTCCCGGATGCCAACGGCGCGGAGTACATTCAGCGCAACGCGTTCGTGCTGATTCAGCTCATCCAGAACGTGAATGCCGACCTGCGCAGCCGCAGCAGCACCCCGGAGCCGCTCACGGTGATTGGGCCGAGCATGAGCGGCCTGGTATCGCGCTACGCCCTGGCTTACATGGAGCAGAAGTATAACGACGTGAACGACCCCGCCACGTACCACAAGCCTGAGTGGAACCACAACACCCGCCTGTGGATATCCTTCGATTCGCCGCAGTTGGGGGCCAACATCCCCATCGGCGACCAGCAATGGCTGAACTATTACGCCCAGGTGTTCGACGTGGAAGCCGCGAAGAAGAACTTGGAAAATGCCCTGGACCGGCCGGCATCCCGCGAAATGCTGGTGCATCACTACCGTAGCACCAGCCAAACGGTTTCCGGCGACCCGGCCTTTCGCGACCGGTTTCAGACCGAGCTCGACAATCTGGGCATGCCCGCGCAGCTGCGCCGAATCGCGGTAGTGAACGGCAGCCTGACGGGCGTCCGCCAGGACTGGCTCAACAGGCCAGCCAGTGGCTGCGACCAAGCTTTTTCCTTTGAAAGCAGAACCGGTACGGTTCGATTGTTTTACCTTAAATTCCTGACAATAAACCCACTTTCTCACCGTACTTTATCTCGTTCGGAGGTAAATTTTTCACCCGATTACGGGCAAAGCTGCGCTACCTTTCACGGCACGGCTTCCTATTTTGGGGCGAACGGACCAACAACTTCGCGGTATAACACGACCCAGGGACGTGCCGGCAGCATTGGCTACGATACGGCTCCCGGCAGCTGGCGCGATACGCAAGCCACCCTGGCAAAAGAGGGCACCCAAACCAATGCGCCCGTTTCTGGATTTTTCCAGAATCTTTTTCTGGGCGGCCTCAATGGGGCAAGCATAACGACCGAGTTTTTCAACGTCGTTGGCAAGCATTGCTTTATTCCGACGGTGAGCGCCCTGGCCCTAACCAACCCCAACCGCGACCTGGGCCAGAACCTGAGTGGTATTGATTTGGTCTGCTCCGGCGAAACGCCTTTTGATTCTTATTTCGCGCCGTCCCAAAACGAAGAACACGTAACGATTACCTCGGGCAACGCTCTATACCTTAAAAACGAGATTAACGGGGTAACGCCCGTGCCCGTCTTCACCACTGCTCCTCCGGCCATGTGCCCGGGCAGCCGGGCAACGTTCAGCGTGGCGGCCGAATGCACCCGCGCCGGCCAGCCTGCTACTACTTACACCTGGACCCCTGGAACGGGCCTGACCCTCGTGAGCGGCCAGGGTACGGCCACGGTGGTGGTGGAGGCCGTAGCCGGCTACACGGGTACCACTACGGTGCAGGTAGTGGCCACCCGGACCGGCTACGCGGCCAGCGCCCCGGTGGAGCGGCGGGTGGTGGTGACCAATGGCAGCCTCGTCATCACCGACCTCCCCGTGCAACGGGGCTCGGCTCCCGCGCCGGGGCCGGCCCTGCCGGCCGGCAAGCCCGGTTCGACAAACATTACTTGCTCGCAAAATATTAATCTGATTGCGACCGGACTGAATGTGGTACCCCCTTATACGATGGTGGTCACAACTTACCGGCCCATGGGTGCCGGCACCCACACGTATAGCATCAGCGACGGGGCTTTCCAGGTAACGGTTTACGACAACGACATCCGCATCCAGCTTTCAGCGACCAGCACTTGCACCGGTGCCCTGATAACTTCCAACCGGTACTTCGTGAGCGGCTGTGCCGGCCGGCCGGCCCCCGCCGCCTACCCCAACCCCGCCGATACCGAGCTGAACCTGACTGCGCCCGAAACCGGCGATGCTACGGTCCCCCGCACGGCCGTGCTCTACAACGCCCAGGGCCGCGAAGTACGCCGCAACAACCAAGCCCTGGAAAGCCGGCTTTCGACCGCCGACCTGCCCGAGGGCCTCTATTACCTGATGGTTACGCAGCAGGGCCAGGTTACCCGCAGTCAGATTCGGGTGCAACAC
>JALYUI010000231.1 GCA_030853845.1 Bacteroidota bacterium
CTAGAACATCAACCGTAATAACGGCGCGGGGACGCGAACTACAAAGTTCGCGCTACTTGCGCATTTCGCTCAATAAATTTCTAGCCGCAGGCGATAATTCAAATATGCTCGACGTTCTAATTATTGGGGCCGGCCCGGTGGGCTTGGCCTGCGCCCTCGAAACCCAGCGTAAAGGCCTCACCGTGGCCATTGTGGAAAAGGGTGCGCTGGTCAATTCGCTGGTGGGCTACCCCACCAACATGGAGTTTTTCTCCACGCCCGAGCTGCTTGAAATCGGTGGCTACCCTTTTCCGACGGCGCACTACAAGCCCCTGCGCGAAGACGCCCTCGACTACTACCAGCGCGTGGCCCGGGCCGAAAAGCTCGATATCCGCCTGCACCAGCGCGTGCTGGGCCTGCGCGGCGAGCAGGGCAATTTCACCGTCGAAACCGACCAGGGCGACCTGCGCACCCGTTACGTGGTGGTGGCCACCGGCTTCTACGACCTGCCCAACCTGCTCGGCGTGCCCGGCGAAAGCCTGCCCCACGTGAGCCACTACTACAAGGAGCCCTACCAGCACGTGCTGCGAAACGTGGTGGTGGTCGGGGCCAAAAACTCCTCGGCCAAAGCGGCCCTGCAGCTCACCCGCGCCGGGGCCAAGGTCACGCTCGTGGTGCGCGGCCCCGAAATCAGTAATTCCGTCAAATACTGGATTCGGCCCGACCTGGTCAACCGCATTGCCGAGGGCCGCATCACGGCGCACTTCAACGCCAGCATTGCGGCCATCACGCCCACGGCCGTCGAAATCCTCACGCCCGAAGGCCCGCGCCGCATTGCCACCGACTATGTGTACGCCCTCACCGGCTACCACCCTGATGAAACCCTACTCGGCCGCCTCGGCATCGAGCCCGACCCCGCCGACGAAGCCCGCGCCCCACTCTTCGACCCCGCCACGCACCAGACCAGCCGGTCCGGCGTGTTCGTGGCCGGCACCGTGTGCGGCGGCCGCGCTACCAGCCGCTGGTTCATCGAAAACGGCCGGCACCATGCGCAACTGATTGCGGCCCATTTGGCCGGGCAACGGGCGGAGTAGTCGGTACGGTTAAAGCATCATGCCTCCGCTGCGGGCATGGATACTTGCCGGGACAACCAGCCGCCGAGGGTTAAAATGCTGTCAGGGTGTAGCTTACCGCAAAAGGTAGTGCCGGCGACACTATCCGCCACTGCATGGTCGTATTCGTCAGCAGCACAATTTCATAGGTAGTGGGAACGGTGTTCGGAATGGAGGATTGCAACCGCAGTTGCGTGTCGTTGTTGATAAGATTCCAACTACCCGTGGTGGTTTGCGGGTCGGTGGGGCTGCATTTGGTCGGGCCTTCATCCGAAATGAGTACCGCGTTGGGGTTGAAGCGGAAAAAGTTGTCGCGCTGGCAGGGTAAGGCACTCGCATAAGTATCGGTGACGACACCTCCCGCCGTTTGGGTGGCCGCCGTAACGCGCCAGCTGCGTGTCGTCAGCAGTAGGGTGCGGGTGGTTTGCAGGGCCAGGGTGGGCAGTGTGGTGGTGGCTCCAGCCGTCACGGCAGCGGTTTGCGGAACCGGTGCGGGAGTATAGGCCATGTCCACTACGTAGGCTACGGCGTAGGTGCCCACCGGCAGGTTGGCAAAGGTATAGCGCCCCGTGGCCGGGTCGATGGTGGCAGGATAAGCCGTGCTCCCGGCCGTGGGAGTGGCCGTGGCACTCGTCAGCGCTCCGACAGGCGTCACGATTCCCTGCAGTGTGCCCAACTGCCTTAGTACCGTAATAGCTGGCAGCGTCACCGTATTATTTACCGTGACGGTAACCGTTTGGGGCGCGGGTGTAGCGTAGCCCGCCGCCGCCACGTAGCTAATGGTGTAGGTGCCAACGGGCAGCGTAACGAAGGCGTAGGAGCCCGACGGGTTGAGGGTGGCGGTGTAAATGACCCCGCCGCCCACCGGCGTCGCCGTAATGGACGTCAGCCCGGTGGCCGGCGTAATCTGCCCCGTCACGGCTCCCGTTTGCGTGGCAGCTTGCGGGGTGGGTTCAGTCGCATTGTTGCAACCTGGCGAAAAAGTAGCCAGCAGGGCAGCTACGGCGTAGGGGAGAAATTTCTTCATGCGGTGAGGCGGAAAAAGGAAAGAATATGTTTGCTTTTTGGCTGAGTTGTAAAGATAATCCACTGCGGTCGAGCGGAGTGCGCTTAAT
>JALYUI010000233.1 GCA_030853845.1 Bacteroidota bacterium
ACCTACCGCAACACCGACCCGGTGACCGGCCTGCTGGTAACCGACATTGCTCGCCTCAACCAGATTAACCAGAATGCCACGGCTTCGGCTCCTTCCCGCGGCCGCTACATCACTTCGTCGGCCTACGTAGAGAGCGGCTCGTTTCTGCGCCTCAACAACCTGACGCTGGGCTACACCCTGCCCAAGAGCCTGACCCAGGCCGTGAAGCTGACCACCGTGCGCTTCTACGCCACGGCCAGCAACCTCTACACCTTCACCAAGTACTCGGGCTACGACCCCGAGGTAAACGCCCGCCGCAGCTCGCCGCTCTCGCCTGGCCTCGACTACGCGGCGTACCCCCGCAGCCGCGCCTTTTTGTTCGGCCTGAACCTGACGTTTTAACCCCCCTTCCCGTGAATAGCATGACCACTTCTTTTCGCCGTCGCCTTCTCCTGGTGTTGGGCATCGCCTCGCTGAGCGGCACTTACGCCTGCAAGGACTATCTTAACGTGCAACCGCTGTCGTCGGTCGATACTAGTTACGTATTCAACAGCGTAAGCGGTACCAGCAGCGCCCTCACCGGAGCCTACGACCTGCTCTCGGGCGACCTCACCTATGGGCAGCGCCTGAGCGCCTATTATCCGTACGACTCCGACGACATCCAAGTGTCGGGCGGTACCACCATCGACCAGGGCCGCCGCGGCATTGCTCGCTTCCTGCTCGACGCCAACAACACTGAGCTGCTGGGGCCATGGAGTGCCCTGTACCAAGGTGTGGAGCGTGCCAACGTATGCATCGCCAACATCCCAAACTCGCCGCTTTACACCGGCGGCACCGCCACCGAGCAGGCCGCCATGAAAAGTATGTACGGCCAAGCCCTCACCTTGCGCGCCCAGTACCTATTGGAGCTGATTCGGAACTGGGGCGACGTGCCCGCGCCCTTCCAGCCCGCTGCTAGCACCACCGACTTAAACCTGCCCAACGCCGACCGCGACGCCACTTACGAGCATCTGCTGGCCGACCTCGACATCGCGGCCCAACTGGTGCCCTGGCGCAACCAAGCCCTCACCACTGACGAGCACATTACCAAGGGCGCAGTGAAGGCACTGCGCGCCCGCATTGCCCTATACCGCGGCGGCTTCGGTCTGCGTACCGATGGTGCCATGCGCCGCGGCAGCAACTACCTGCAGTATTACGAAATTGCCCGCAACGAGTGCGCCGACATCATTGCCAGCGGCCAGCACAGCCTGAACAGCAACTTCTTTACGCTGTTCAAGAACATGAACGAGCTGAAGGTGGACAACAGCGAAATTCTGTTTGAAGCCGCCATGGCCGGCAGTTCGGCCGCTTCCGACAGCAAGCTGGGCTACTACACAGGGCCGAAAATTGACCAGGCGTCACGCTACGGCGCGGCCAACCCCGGCCTGAACGCGCTGCCCACCTACTTCTACGCCTTCGACTCGCTCGATACCCGCCGCGACGTAACCATCACGTACTACTCCATCGGCAACACCAACCTGCAAACGCCCACCACCCTGCTGGGCCTCACCGACGGCAAGTTCCGCCGCGACTGGCGTACCCCGCTGCTGCCCGGCGCGGCCCAGTACCTGGGCTACAACTGGCCCCTAATGCGCTACGCCGACGTGTTGCTGATGTTTGCCGAGGCTCAGAACGAACTGGCCAGCCCCACCACGGCCTACAGCGGCCTCACGCCGGTGGCCGCCCTAGAGCAGGTGCGCCGCCGTGCCTACCGCACCAGCTCCACCAGCATCGGCACCACGCCCACCGACAAAACCGGCTTCTTCAATGCCCTGACTAACGAGCGCTACCTGGAGTTTGGCGGCGAGGGCGTGCGCAAGTACGACCTCATCCGCTGGAACATGCTGGGCGACCGCATTGCCGCCACCCGCACCAACCTGCTGGCCCTGAAAAACGACACCCTAACCAAGCCCAGCCAGGTATACTGGAAGCAGGTGGGCGAGGGCATGCAGCTCACTTCGTTCCGGCGGCCCAAGCCGGCCACGGCCCCCACCGGCTTCAAAGCCACGCCGGTGTCGTGGCTGCGCAGCATCTCGGTGGTGTCGACCACTTCGTTCGCGGCCGGCTTCACGCCGGGCAAGTCAGAACTGCTGCCCATACCGCAGGTTGCTCTCGACAATGACCTGAACCTGCGCCAGAACCCCAAATACTAATTGGGGTTGCCCGCCCCGCTGGCGGCAACCAGCGGGTGTTGAATTTTTTGCGTGGCTGCACGGCCCTGGTATTCATAATGATTCCACCCTTGTTGCTTTGGCTGCTCACGGGCTTAAGCTCGCGGTCGGCGGCACCTGAGTGCACTCTCCCTTAGGCAGCGGCCCCCACCGATTGATTACCGATGGCAGGCAAGAGGCTTCGTCGCCGCTTGATGCGCAGAATAGCTGGCCTGACGGGCTGGTCAGCCGCCAACCTCCAACCTCCCAACACCTCCTCCTCCAATGAAACGCACGCTGCAACTGCTGCTCCTGCTGGCCGGCCTGGGGGAGGTGGGACTACCCCAGGCCACTGCCCAGCAGCTGACGGTAGCCACGGATGGTTCGGCCCAGTTCTGGACCATCCAGGCCGCCCTCAACAGCCTGCCTGCTGATGCGGCCAAGCCCCGCACGGTGTACCTGAAAAACGGCACCTATAACGAGAAAGTCTTCATCGATGGCAAAAGCAACATCATCCTCAAGGGCCAGAGCGAGAAGGGCGTTGTCCTCACCTTCAGCCAGGCCCGCGACGCTTGGCGCTGCGACCCCGTGGCGGGCCAGGACGACTGGGGCGTGGCCGTGCTCAACTTGCGCAACAGTCCCGACATTACCCTCGAAAAGCTAACCGTCATCAATTCCTACGGCTTCGAGCACAAGGGTAAGCCGGCCGAGGTGCTGGCCTGCGCGGCCGAGGGCGGCAAGCCCAAAACCATCAGCCCCACCGGCCACCAGATGGCCCTGCGCACCATGCCCGGGGCCACGCGCCTCGTGGTGCGGCACTGCACTTTCCGCGCGCTGGGCGGCGACGCGGTGAGCCCCTGGGACACCGAGGCCGGCATGTACTACTTCAAGGACTGCACGATGGAGGGCGGGGTGGACTTTTACTGCCCGCGCGGTTGGGCCTACGCCGAAAACTGCCGCTTCGAGTGCCACAACACCAGCGCGGCCATCTGGCACGACGGCTCGGGCAACAAGGATGAAAAAACGGTTCTCAAGAACTGCACTTTCGTGGGCGACGACGGCTTCAAGCTGGGCCGCTTCCACCGCGAGGCGCAGTTCTACCTCATCGGCTGCCACTTCCCGCAGAACATGGCCGATGCCGACATTTACTGGGCCGAATCCGGCCCGGGAGCCAAGCAGTGGGGCCGCCGCGTGTACTACGCCAACTGCCACCGCATTGGCGGCGACTACGCCTGGATGAAAACCAACCTGGCCACCGCCGAGGGCGGGCCCACTGTGGCCCGCATCACCCCGGCCTGGGCATTTGATGGCCGCTGGAACCCCCTCACCGGGCAGCGCAGCACTGCTCCGCCCACGCCCGCCGTGCAGGATAGCATCGCCGAGAAGATGCTGGTGTTTCAGCGCGAAATCGGCGGCTGGCCCAAGGCGGTAGGGGAGGTGAAGGTGGACTACAAGCATCGGATGACCCCCGCCGAGCGCGCTGGCACCCTCGACGACCGCGCCCGCAACGACGCCACCATCGACAACAACGCCACTACCCGCGAAATCGAGTACCTGGTACAGGCTTTCCGGCGCACCAACAACCCCGCCTACCGCCAGGCCGCCGAGCGCGGCGTGCGCTACCTCCTCAAGATGCAGCACCACAACGGCGGCTTCCCACAGTTCTACCCCGACAGCAGCTCCTACCGCGGCCAGATTACCTACAACGACGACGCCATGACCCGCGCCCTGCGCGTGCTGAAGGGCGTGAGTGAGCAGAAAGCCGACTACGCCCTGCTCGACTGGAGCCTCGTTGGCCCTTCGAAAGAGGCCGTGGCGCGCGGCGTACAGTGCATCCTGAGCACGCAGTACGTGCGCCGGGGCCAGCTGACAGCCTGGTGCGCCCAGCACGACCGCCGCACCCTGCTGCCCTGCAAGGCCCGCGCCTTCGAGCTGGCCTCGCTGAGCGGCGAGGAGTCGGTGGGCATCATCGAGTTTCTGATGAGCCTGGAGCAGCCCTCACCCGAGGTGCGCCGTGCCGTGGACGCCGCCGTGGCCTGGCTGCAATCGGTGCAGATGAAGGACGTAACCATGAAGGAAATCGACGCGCCCAAGGAGCCGCGCGGCAAGGACCGCATCATCGTGCCCGAGGCGGGGGCCGTGCTCTGGGCGCGGTTCTACGAGCTGGCTACCGACCGGCCCATTTTCGTGGGCCGCGACAGCCAGGTGCATTACCAGCTGTCTGAGATTGAGAACGAGCGCCGCGCCGGCTACCTCTACGCCGGCACCTGGCCGCTCAAGCTGCTCACCAAAGAATATCCCGCCTGGCAGAAGCGCCTGAACACCGCGCCCGGCGAAGCCAAAAAATAGCGGCCCTCTTATTCCCTCTCTGCATGAAATCCCTGACCCAAGAGTTGGCCCTGGCGGCCCCGCGCAGTGCCGTTGCCGTGGCCTGGCCCTCGCCCGCCCAGTTCGGCTTGCCCGAAAAGGTGCTGCAATTCGGCACGGGCGTGCTGCTGCGCGGCCTGCCCGATTTTCAGATTGACCAGGCCAACCGTCAGGGCGTGTTCAACGGCCGCATTGTGGTGGTAAAAAGCACCGACGGCGGCGACGCCACCGCCTTCGGGCGCCAGGATAACCTGTACACGGTGTGCGTGCGCGGCGTCGACGATGGCCATCCGGTGGAAGACAACGTGGTGTGCGCCAGTATCAGCCGGGTGCTTTCGGCCAAAAGCCAATGGGCCGACGTGCTGGCCGTAGCTGCCAGCCCCGATTTGCAGGTAGTGATTTCGAATACCACCGAGGTCGGCATTCAGTTCGTGAATGAGGACATCAGCCTCGCGCCGCCAGCCTCGTTTCCGGGCAAGCTGCTGGCCGTGCTCTACACCCGCTTCCTGGCCTTCGGGGGCGATGTTTCGCGCGGGCTGGTCATCGTACCCACCGAGCTGATTCCCGACAACGGCCGCAAGCTCGAAAGCATTGTGCTGGAGCTGGCCCACCGCAACGAACTCGGCCCCGAGTTCATGGACTGGCTCGAAGCCGCCAACGACTTCTGCAATACGCTGGTCGACCGCATTGTGCCCGGCCGGCCCGATGCCGCTGCCTACGCCGCCCTGCAAGCCGACCTGGGCTACCACGACGAGCTGCTGACCATGGCCGAAGCCTACGCCCTATGGGCCATCGAGGGCGGCGAGCGGGTGCGCGCGGTGCTGTCGTTTGCGCCGGCCGCGCCGGGCGTGGTTATCCGGCCCGATATCACGCTCTTCCGCGAGCTGAAGCTGCGCCTGCTCAATGGCACCCACACGCTCAGCTACGGCCTGGCCCACCTAATGGGCTGCGCCACCGTGCGCGAAGCCCTCGAAAATGAGCAGCTGGCCCGCTTCATCCACAACCTGATGCTGGCCGATTTGCTGCCCGGCATCCCCCTCACCGTGGATGAGAAAGTGGGCCAGCGCTTCGGAATGCAAGTGCTCGACCGCTTCCGTAACCCCTACCTGGAGCACCGCTGGCTGAGCATTGCCATGCAGGGCACTGCCAAGATGCAGATGCGCAACGTGCCCACCCTGCGCCACTACTACCAGCAGCACCAGGCCGTGCCGCACTACATGGCGCTGGGCTTCGCCGCCTACCTGCTGTTCATGCGCAACGTGAGCGGCCAGGGCGAAGCCAACGGCCAGCCCTACCAGCTACAGGACGACCGCGCCCCCTACTTTGCCGACCTCTGGGCCCGGCTCGGCCCGGCCGAGCTCGTGGCCACCGCCCTGCACAATACCGCCCTCTGGGGCCACGACCTCAGCCGCCTGCCCGGCTTCGGCGAGTGCGTCACCCATTATCTTGTGCAGCTGCTCGAAGAAGGCCCAGCCGCCACGCTGGAAGCCTTTTTTGCCCGCAAAACGGTGGCCGTGGGCCGCTGATTTTTGTAAAAAGAACGTCATGCAGAGCGCAGCGAAGCATCTCTACCGCTTCTAAACTGTTTAGATTACTAACGCAGTAAAGATGCTTCGCTGCGCTCTGCACGACGTTCTTGCTACATAACTACCCAATCCAAAAATGAAACACCAGGTAGCCCGCATTCACCCCGCCGACAACGTGCTCGTGGCCCTATTGGACCTCCCCATCGGCACCGAAGTGCCCTGGGAAAACGGCTTCATTACCACCTCCGAAGCCATTCCGGCCAAGCACAAGCTCACGCCCCGGGGCTTGCGCGTGGGCGAGCCCGTAACCATGTATGGCGTGCTCGTGGGCACCGCCAAGGAGGCCATTCGCCCCGGCGGCCGCCTCACCACCGCCAACATTGCCCATGCCACCAGCTCCTACGCCGAGCACGCCCAGCCGCGCGCTGCCTGGCACGCCCCCGACGTGATGGCCTGGCAGGAGCGCACCTTCCAGGGCTACCACCGGGCCGATGGCCGCGTGGGCACCGCCAACTACTGGCTGGTGATTCCGCTGGTGTTCTGCGAGAACCGCAACATTCAGGTGCTGAAAGATGCCTTGCTGACCGACCTCGGCTACGAGCGCCGCAAAAGCTACCAGCCCGAAACCCGCCAGCTGCTAACCCTGCTGCAAGCCGGCAAATCGGTAGAGGAAATTCTGAGCGCCGACCTCGGCGACGGCACCGCCGCCGACCGCCAGCACCGCCCGTTCCCGAACGTCGACGGCATCCGCTTCCTCAGCCACGAGGGCGGCTGCGGCGGCATCCGCCAGGATGCCCAGACGCTGTGCGGCCTGCTGGCCGGCTACATCACCCACCCCAACGTGGCCGGCGCTACCGTGCTCAGCCTGGGCTGCCAGAACGCGCAGGCCACCATGCTGCAGGAGGAAATCGCGAAGCGCGACCCGAACTTCAGCAAGCCGCTCTATATTCTCGACCAGCAGCAGCTCGGCACCGAGGAAACCCTCATCAGCACCGCGCTGCGCCAGACGTTTGCCGGGCTGATGCTGGCCAACCAGGCCCGCCGCGAGCCCGCCCCGCTGCGCCACCTCAGCCTCGGGCTGGAGTGCGGCGGCTCCGACGGCTTCTCGGGCATCTCGGCCAACCCGGCCCTGGGCCACACCTCCGATATGCTGGTGGCCTTGGGCGGCTCGGTCATCCTGGCCGAATTCCCGGAGCTGTGCGGCGTGGAGCAGGAGCTCGTGGACCGCAGCGTAGACCAGCAAACGGCCGAGCGTTTCAGCAGCCTGATGAAAGCCTACGGCGACTCGGCCGTGGCCGTGGGCTCGGGCTTCGACATGAACCCCTCGCCCGGCAACATCCGCGACGGCCTGATTACCGACGCCATGAAATCGGCCGGGGCGGCCCGCAAGGGCGGCTCGTCGCCGGTAGTGGCCGTGCTCGACTACCCGGAGCTCGTGACCAAGCCGGGCCTGAACCTGCTCTGCACCCCCGGCAACGACGTGGAATCGACCACTGCTGAGGTGGGCTCGGGGGCCAACGTGGTGGTCTTCACCACCGGCCTGGGCACGCCCACCGGCAACCCCATCGCGCCGGTTATCAAGGTAGCCAGCAACACCGCCCTGGCCCGGCGCATGCCCGACATTATCGACCTGAATACTGGCACCGTGATTGACGGCGAGGAAACCATCGAGGAAGCCGGCGCGCGCCTGCTCGACTACATCATTCGGGTAGCCAGTGGCGAGGAGGAAGTGGCCGCCGTGCGCCACGACCAAACCGATTTCATCCCGTGGAAGCGTGGGGTGAGCCTGTAGGGAGAGTTAATGAGTGGAAGAATTAAGAAGCACGTCATGCTGAGCTTGTCGAAGCATCTCTACCGCAGTAG
>JALYUI010000244.1 GCA_030853845.1 Bacteroidota bacterium
GCCACTCGGCCACCCGCGCCTTGATGGCGGCCGGCGTCTGGCTGGGCGGCGGGGGCGGCACCACGTCGTCGCGGGTGGCCACGCGGTGGGCAAACTGGTCGGCCAGGCTGGTTGGGGCTGTTTTTTCGGCGGCAGAATCGGGCATGGGAAGCGGGGACAGGATTTATGTAGAATTAGCAGTCAAAAATCAGACATTTATAGCCAAATATTTAAAATAATTAGTCCAATAGGTTACCAAATCAGTCTGAATATATTCATTAGTAGTCCAAATATATTCGTCACTAGTCTGAATATTTAAAGTATCAGTCCAGGTATTTCAAGTATCAGACTGAATGTATCATGTATTAGTCTGAATATGTAAAGTATCAGTCTTAACGCATTCAATACCAGTCCGAATACATTCGTTGTTAGTCTGAGTACATTCAATCCCAGTCTGAATTATCTATACATTCGTCAAAAAAGTCGCTCTGCAAGGGCCGGATTAGCGGCTTACGCCGCGAATCTTTCGCCCCCGCCCGGCTGTTTACCTTTGCATCCCAATCTCTTATCGACCGACGACTTACTTGCTGTTACCCCAACACTTCGAACAAAAAATCGGCTTCAGCACCCTGCGCGAGCAGCTGGAGGCCAATTGCCTGAGCGCCCTGGGCCGGCACTACGTGGCCCGCATGGAATTTCAGCCCAAGCACGAGCCGCTGCTGAAACTGCTGCAACAAACCGACGAATTTGCCTTCCTGCTGCGTAGCGGGGCCGATTTCCCGGCCGCCCACTACCACGATGCCCAGGCCCACCTCAAGCGCGCCGCCCTGCCCGGGGCCTACCTCGACGTGGCTGCCTTCTTCGAGCTGAAGATGAGCCTGCGCACGATTCGACAGGCGCTAAGCTTTTTCTCGGACGCGGATGCCAGCCTCTACCCCACCCTGCGCCTGCTGGGCATCGGCATTCAGGTCGACCGCAACCTGCTGGCCGCCTTGGATAAGGTGGTGGACGACGATGGCGGCGTGCGCGACGATGCCTCGCCCCTGCTGCGCCAGATTCGGCAGGAGCTCATTGCCCGCCAGGGCCAGTTGCGGAAGCAGATTACCGGCATTCTGCGCCACGCCAAAAACGAGGGCTGGATTCCGTCCGATGCCGAGCCCACCATTCGCGGCGGGCGGCTGGTGCTGCCCGTCATTGCCGAGCACAAGCGCAAGGTGAAGGGCCTGATTCACGACGAATCGGCTTCGGGCCAGACGGTGTACATCGAGCCGGCCGAGGTGTTCGAGCTCAACAACGACATCAAGGACCTCGACAACGCCTACCACCGCGAGTTGATTCGCATTCTCACGGCCCTCACCGACCAGCTGCGGCCCCACATTCCGGACCTGCGCAAGGCCTACTCCTACCTGGGGCTGATTGACTTTATCCGGGCCAAGGCGCGGCTGGCCGTCACGCTCAACTGCCAGCTGCCGGTGCTGCACAACAAGCCGCTGCTGAAGTGGCACGGCGTGCGCCACCCCCTGCTGCAGCTGGCCTTCGCCCAGCACAAGCGCGACACCGGCGACCCGCGCGAAGTGGTGCCGCTCGACCTGGAGCTCAACCACGAGCAGCGCATCCTGGTCATCTCCGGCCCCAACGCGGGCGGCAAATCCGTGAGCCTGAAAACCGTGGGCCTGGTGCAGTTCATGCTGCAAATGGGCCTGCTGATACCCTGCGCCGACAACTCCGAAGCCGGCGTGTTCGAGGACATCTTCCTCGACATCGGCGACGAGCAGAGCCTCGAAAACGACCTCTCGACTTACTCCTCGCACCTGCTGGCCATGAAGCAGTTCATGTTACTGGCCGGCAAAAAAAGCCTGGTGCTGATTGACGAATTCGGCACCGGCACCGAGCCCAGCCTGGGCGGTGCCATCGCCGAAGCCGTGCTCGACCAGCTGAACAAGGCGCGGGTGTTCGGGGTCATCACCACCCATTACACCAACCTCAAGAACTTCGCCGAGCGCACGCCGCACCTCGTGAACGGGGCCATGCGCTACGACCCCGAGAAGCTGCAGCCGCTATACCGCCTCGAAGTGGGCAAGCCGGGCTCATCGTTCGCCATCGAAATTGCCCGCAAAATCGGCCTGCCGAAGGAGGTAGTGGAGCGCGCCACCCAGCTCGTGGGCAAGGACAAAATCCGCTACGACCAGCTCCTCGAAGGCTTGGAGCGCGAGAAAACCGAGCTCGAAACCCGCACCGCCGAAGCCGCCAAAGCCGAGCGCCGCCTCAAAAGCGCCGCCAAAGAATACCAGGACCTCAAGCAGCACCTGGAGGACACCAAAATCGAAACCCTGCGCACCGCCAAGCAGCAGGCCAAGGCCTTGCTGGTCGATACCAACAAGCAGATTGAGGCCACCATCGGCGAAATCCGGCGCGGCAACGCCGACAAGGAGGTGAACAAGGCCGCCCGCGAGAAGCTCGAAACCTTCGTGAAGAAGGAGCTGCAGATTGAGCCGCCCAAGCCCAAAGCCACCCGCGAGCAGGCCCGCGCCGGCGCCCTCAGCCCCGGCGACAAAGTGGCCCTCTTCGGCCAGGACGGCTACGGCGAGCTGGTGAACGTGAAGGGCCAGACGGCCGAAGTGATGTTCGGCGGCCTGAAAACGCTGGTCAAAATCAGCCAGCTCGAAAAGCTGGGCCGGGCCGAAATCCGCGACCGGGAGCAGGCCGCCAAAAGCCAGAAATCGAAGCTGAGCGGCGGCCGCTCCGGCGGCGGCAACGGCGTGAACATCACCGACCGCATGGCCGGCTTCAGTCCCACGCTCGACCTGCGCGGCGAGCGCGCCGAGGACGCCCTCACCAAAACCATGAGCTTCGTGGACGATGCCGTGATGCTGGGCATGCCTGAAATCAGGTTCCTGCACGGGCGCGGCAACGGCGTGCTCCGCCAGGTGGTACGCGACTACCTGCGCTCGCAACGCGCCGTGGCCAGCGTAGCCGACGAGCACGCCGACCGCGGCGGCGATGGCGTGACGATTGCCGTGCTGAAGTAGATGGCGGGCCGGTCGAGGAAAGCCGAAAGAATACTGGCGGGCCTGTTTGGCCTGTTTATGGCCGTGGGCATGGTGTCGAAAAGCCTGGGTGCGCTGGGGCTGGCGTTGCGCTTGCGGGCCGCCCTGCCGGATAACCCCGGCCGGCACCTGGAGGTGCAGGAGGCATTTCTCAGCTTCGCCCTGGGGTTGACAATAGGCCTGGCCTTTGGCTGGTGGGGCATTTCAAAGTTCCGGCGGCCCGCAACGGATAATCAATAACGCCAATCGCAAAGCAACCCCTGCGGGCATCGACCTCGCTTTTCTAATGTCCCTAATTGACAAACCGGAATCCAGGTCTGAATCAGGCCTGGATTTCTTTTTGGGCTGATTTACCGGGCTGGCAGCCGGAAAAATCAGCTCTGAAAAGTCTGGGCAAAGCAAATATGTGGTAGCAGCTGCGGCCCCGTGGTAGTACGTTTGCTCCGCCTTCGGGCCAGCGGCACCGCCACTGCACCAGGGCGCAACTCCAAATCCTTCTTTTTACGCTTATGACTCCCTCCCACAACCAGCCGCAGCCGGCCGTTCCGCAAACTTCCGCCGCCTTTATCGGGGCTTCCTGGGTGGCGCTGCTCGTGGGCTTCGCGGCCTTCAACGTCGGCCTCTGGAACGCAACCATGTCCCTGAACGAGAAGGGCTATTACTTCACCGTACTGATGTACGGCCTGTTTGCCGCCATCTCGGTGCAGAAAAGCGTGCGCGACCGCCTCGAAGGCATCCCGGTTACCAACCTCTACTATGGTATCAGTTGGGTATCGGTGCTGCTCACCGTGCTGCTGCTGGCCGTGGGCCTCTGGAATGCCACCCTCACGCTGAGCGAAAAAGGCTTCTACGCCATGTCATTTGTGCTGAGCATGTTCGCTGCCATTGCCGTGCAGAAGAACACGCGCGACAACCTGAAGCGGGACGTAGTAGAATCCGCGCCGCTGGGCTAATTGCGGGTTCGCGGCATTCCATTTTCAATCAGCCCGCCGGCGCTTTTATAGCGCTTCCCCACGGCCTTCGGGCGTGCTGAACCGGCTCGAATTCGTGGGCATTCTGCTGGTGCTGCGCCAGTGGACCAGCGACGTACCCACCCTCTACCACGCCGGCTGGCTGCGCCGCGCCCGGCCGATAAAGTGGTACAAGCTCCTCAATGGGTAAAAATATAAAGGCTGTTTCCGTTCTGGACACGGCCTTTTTTACGCATAAAACAATTCTAGTGGAAATATACTTTGAATTACAAAGTTCTTTAAAATACATTTGTCCCGGGTTCTGCATCCGGGTTTTGTCGCTGGCCGCGTTGCGGAAGCGGCCCTGATTTGCGCGGCCTGTTCCTCACCTGCTGCCGGGTTGCCCCGGTCCTGTCACCATGCAAAGTCTGCGTTCGCCGAAATGGGTTTTTCTCGTCACCACCGCACCGGTGGCCGTTTTTATGGCGGTGTGCGCCGGCGAATACGGCGTAATTCATACCCTGCTGCCGGCCGGCGCGGCGGCCGGGTGGCAGGCCTTTGGGGCGGTGCTGGGGCTGCTGCTGCTGGGCACGGCCGGCCTGGTGGCGGCGCAACTGCTGCGCCACCAGCCGCTGCGGCCCTGGTACAGCGTGGCAGTACTGCTGGCTTTCAGTCTGTTTCTGTGCCTGCTTACCTGGCGCTACGACGAGCTGCTGCCCTTCAGCATCCCGCGCTGGATGGTGCCCACCGACCCCATCCTCATGGCCTGGACCTTTCTGATGCCCACGCTGGCCCACGCCATGCTGGCGCTGGTAGCCTACTTCACCCCCGACGACCGGCCGCACCAAGCGCCTATCAACTTCGGGCTGGCCACGCTCATGCCCATCGGCTGGGGGATGGTGTTCGAAATCGGGTCGTGGCTGAGCAATCTGCTGCCCGATTCGCCCACCAGCAATGGCAGCTACCATGCCTCGTACTGGTGGCAGAGCACGGAGGTGGTGCTGATACTGGTGCTGGTACTGGCGACGCTGAGCTTCTTTTTCTTTCTTACCCGGGGCCTGTTCATCATCGCCCAGCGCCGGCCGGGGCGCTGGGTCGATGGCAGCATCGCCTGGAAAATAGTCATTACCATCGGGCTGCCACTGCTGGGGCTGGGCGTGAACAACGGGCTGTTTTTCGGGCAGGGCTTCCGGGATAGCGGCGGCATTTTTGGCAACTTCAGCAGCCCGTGGTTCTACCTGCTGGCCGTGGCCAACGGGCTGCTGCTGTGCCTGCCCGACAGCCGCCGGCCCGCCGGGCGTCTGGCGCAGCTGCTAGGGCGCAGCGTGCTGTTTGGCTACACGTTCTACTTTTTCCTGGTGTTTCTGCCGTTTCTGCCGCTGGCCATTCCGGGCATTCTGCTCATTGGAATGGGGTTTCTGGTGTTGGCCCCACTGCTGCTGTTCGTGCTGCACGTGCGCCAGCTGAGCGACGACCTGGCCGCCCTGCGCGCCACCTACGCCCCCGCCCTGACGACGGCGGTGCTGCTGGCCGGGCTGGCTACGCTGCCGCTCTACTTCACGGCCAGCTACTGGCACCGGCGGCAAGTGCTGCACGAGGCCCTGACCTACGTGTATACCCCCGACTACACGCACCCTTCCCCACCCCTCGACGCCCCGGCCCTGGCGGCCACGCTGGCCGCCGTGCGCCAGAACAAAGACCGGGGCACCGACTTGTTTTTCGGTTCGCAGCAGCCCTACCTGTCCACCTGCTTCAACTGGCTGGTGCTGGACAACCTGATGCTGTCGGACCAGAAAATACGGGAGCTGGAGTTGATTTTCACGGGCAACTTGCCAGTCCCCGACTACCTCCGCCGGGGCAGCAGCCCGTCCTCGCCGCCGGTTGCTACCGAGGGGGCCGACCTTAATGCCCGCCCCGAACTCACCCACACCCCCACCGACCCACAGCTGCGCGCTGCCACCGCCAGCAGCACCTACGATACCGCGCAGCAGGCCTGGGTGAGCTGGGTGAACCTGGAAATTGCCAACCCCAACCCGCAATTCCGCGACGGCGAGTACCGCACCGTCATCACCATGCCCGAGGGCTGCTGGGTGAGCGACTACGTGCTCACCATCGGCAAGCGGCAGGAGCACGGCATCCTGGCCGAGAAAAAGGCCGCTGAATGGGTGTTTGCCCAGATTCTGAACGAGCACCAGAGCCGCGACCCCGGCCTGCTCAGCTACCGCGGACCCAATGAGGTAGCCGTTCGCGTGTACCCGGTTTCGGGCCGCGAGGTGCGGCGCACCCGCATCCAGTTGCTGCATAAGGAGCCTTTTACCCTGACCGTGGACGGCCACCGCCTGGCCCTGGGCGACAGCACGGCCGCGCCCCTGGCCACGCCGGTAGCCGTACCGGGCAGCAGCGTCACCTACCTGAGTGCGGCGGCTAAGGCGCTGCTGCCCCTGGTGCAGCGCCGGCCCTACTACCATTTCCTGCTCGATGCCTCGGCCCCGCAGCCCGCCGCTACTGCTTTCCGCGCGCAGCTGAACGCAGTACTTGCCCGGCCGCTGCCCAACGGCGGACAACCCCGCTTTAGCCTGGTGAATGCCGCCACTACCCCGCTGGCGGCCGGGGCCGACTGGGCCGCTGCCCTGGAGCAGCAGCCGGCTACCGGCGGGTATTATCTGGGCGGGGCTATACGCCGGGTGCTGTTCGAGGCCCAGGCGCAGCCCACCGCCACCTACCCCGTACTGGTGGCCGTCACCAACCATTTCAACCAGGCTATTCTGGATGCCGACTTCGAGGATTTCCGTGCGGCTTACCCTGAGAGCGAGGTTTTCTACGTTCTAGGGGCCGACGGCCAGCTCGTGCCACACTCGCTCCGGCACGCGGCCCGGCAGCCGCTGAGTGGCAGCCCCACGCCGGGTGCGCCGGTGCCCGTGCGGGCCTGGCCCGATGCGATGCAC
>JALYUI010000247.1 GCA_030853845.1 Bacteroidota bacterium
GAGCCACCGCCATCGCCCGCGCCCGCCACGGGCACAATGCCCGCTGCCACGGCCGCCGCCGCCCCGCCGCTGCTGCCGCCGGGCGTGTGGCCCAGGTGCCAGGGGTTGCGGGCGGGGCCGTGCAGCAGGGGCTCAGTCACACCCATCAGGGCGAACTCGGGGGTGTTGGTTTTGCCGATGATGTTGAGGCCGGCGGCCTGCCAGCGGCGCACCAGCTCGGCATCCTCGGCGGGCACGAAGCCGCGCAGGGCGCGGCTGCCCGAGGTGTGCGGCGCGCCGGCGTAGTGTGCCCCGAAATCCTTGAGCAGAAATGGCACCCCACTGAACGGGCCAGCCGGGAGCCCCGCCGCCGCCCGCTGCCGGGCTGGCTCGTAGAGCGGATGCACCACGGCGTTGATTTGCGGGTTCACGGCTTCGGCGCGGGCCACGGCGGCAGCGCAGAGCTCGGCGGCCGTGAGCTTGCCCGTGCGGATTAGTTCGGCCTGGGCCAAAGCATCGAGGCGGTCGTATTCGGCGAAAGAAAGCATGGGCTAAAGGTAGGCGCGGCGGGCCAACGGGCTGGCACGGCCCAAACGCCATGAAGGGCGAGTGAAATTTGCGAATTATTGCGCTATCTTCCCACGCGCTATTCGCACAATGCCATTTCTGTCGCTGGCCTGCCGCATGGTTACACCTGTTTTCGCCATTTCCGACTACTCGCTGGCTATCGATTATTACGTCGGCTGGCTGGGCTTTCTCATTGATTGGGAGGAGCCGCTGGCGGTGTGCAACCGGCACTACTTCCAGGTGTCGCGCAGCAACGTGATTCTGCACCTGACCGACGATGCGGCCGAATGCCGCCCGGGCTCGAAAGCCATTGCCGAAGTTACCGGCCTGCTGTCCTACCATCATCAGCTGCAAAGCAAGGATGCCGCTTTCGAGCTGCCGCCCCTGCATAAAACCAGCTGGAGCGACAAAGTGGTGCAGCTCGAAGTAGTGGACCCCTTCGGCAACCACTTGGTTCTTGCCGAGGTAGCGCTGTAGGGGGTTGTGATTGGGAGTTGAATAATAAAGAACGTCATGCTGAGCTTGCCGAAGCCTGACGTTCGCCTGTAGTTCTGCCACCCCTCCCAGCCTCGCAAGCCCCGGTGCCGTAGCTTTGCGCGTCTCACTTTTTCTCCCTCCGAAACCCCAAATTATGCGTCAGAAACTTGTTGCCGGCAACTGGAAAATGAACCTGTCGTACCCCGAAGGCCAGGCCCTGGCCCTGGAAATTGCCACCCTCGCGGGCGCGGCCGGCCTCACGCCCGACCAGCCCAAGGTGGTGCTCTGCCCGCCGTTCACGCACCTGTTTGGCGTGGCCCAGCACCTGCCTAAAGGGGCGGGCTTCCACCTGGGCGGGCAGAACTGCCACCAGGAGGCCAGCGGGGCCTACACCGGCGAGGTATCGGCCACGATGCTGCGCTCGGTGGGCTGCGAATACGTGATTCTGGGCCACTCGGAGCGTCGCCAGTACTGCCACGAAACCGACGACCTGCTGGCCCGCAAGCTGAAAGCAGCCCTGGCGGTGGGCCTCAAGCCCATTTTCTGCGTGGGCGAGACGCTGGATACCCGCGAGGCGGACGAGACGTTCGACTATATTGGCAAGCAGCTCAGCGACGGGCTGTTTCACCTCAGCAACGAAGAGTTCGACCAGGTAACCATTGCCTACGAGCCCATCTGGGCCATTGGCACGGGGCGCACTGCCACCAGCGCACAGGCCCAGGAGGTGCACGCCTTCATTCGCGAGCGCATTGCCCGCGCCTACGATGCCGAAGCGGCCCAGAACACCACCATTCTCTACGGCGGCTCGGCCAACGCCCAGAACGCCCGCGAGCTGTTCAGCCAGCCCGACGTGGACGGTGGCCTCATCGGCGGGGCCGCGCTCAAGCCCACTGATTTTATTGCGATTATCCAGTCGTTTTAGCGTCGCACAAAACGTAGCGCGAATGTTGCAGTTCGCGTCGCCGCGCCGTTCGGAACCATCCAGACGGCGCGGGGACGCGAACTACAAAGTTCGCGCTACTGTACTGTCCGTCGTACTTCAGCCTGCTCTTTATGCTCTCCTTCCTCCTCACTTTCCTGCTGGCCCTGGTGCCCGCCCAGCGCCCGGCCGCCGGCCCGCTGGAGCCGTGCACCATCTTCGGCTCGGTGTATCTCGAAACCGACCCGGCCCGGCGCGGCTACTGCTTCGGCACGGTGTACGTGGAGCCCGAGGAGGCCTTTGCCGACGTGCTGGTGTTCAAGGAAAGCAACAAGCTGTTTGCCGACAAGCCCGGCCTGTGGGCCGATGCCCCGGCCCGCGACTTTGCCGACTATGTGCTGCTGGTAGTAACCGACCGCAGCCGCGCCGACTTCTCGATTCATTACACCACCGTGCGCTCGTTTGCCGGCTGCAAAGGCAATTAAGGGCTTTTTTTCAGCACGTCATGCTGAGCTTGCCGAAGCATCTCTACCGCGATAGTAATCATTTAC
>JALYUI010000259.1 GCA_030853845.1 Bacteroidota bacterium
AAGCCACCCAACGCGGGCATCAGAATTACCCACATGCCGAGGTGGTTATCGGCGGGGCTGTGATAGGCTATCGAGGCGTCGCCGTGAAAAACCAGGTTGGTGACCAAGTTAATCAAATACACCAACAGGCGGGCCACCAGGCTGATGGTAACGGCCACCAGCACGGCCAGCAGTGAAATGCGAATTAGGCGCCGCTTGTCCGGCGCAATACGCGGCGACACGTCATCGTCGGCCAGCGTCGGCTCCAGCGACGGGGCAATGGGAATACCGGCCTGCGCCAGCAAAGAATGTTTCATAGAGCAAAGGTAAAATGTATCCCAATGGCCTGCGAGCAGGCACACCCAGCCTATACGTGCAACGCGGAAAGTCGATAACCGCCACTCAACATGCCCCCTGCCGCGCACGTCCGGCCTGTAGTAGCTGCTTTCGCTGACCACGGCAACGGCCCGGCTATAGGTGGTGGACAGGTTCTTCGCTCCTTTGGCTGAACTCCAGCAGCGGTCCGATACCAAGTGGCCCGCAAGCTACTGCAGTGACAGGTGAGTTTAAAAACCTCGTCTACGAATCAACGTTTACGAAATGCCCAAAGGGGATGAGTTTCGTAAACGCCAAACCAGCGCCGGCAGCCAGCCCTAACGGAGCCCCGAACAACGACTGCGGCCCAAGCCTCGGTTGAGGCGTAAGTTGCGGGCGGCGATGCGCCATTGGTTTCGCCCTTCCTTTCGCTTGAGCTCGCCTGTTTCCTCGGTTTCTGATTCGACCCTCGCCGCCCGGCTCGACGCCTCGCGGCAGGAGCTGCTGGATTTGGGCCTGCGCAACCCGCTGCTCAATTTCCGGCCTTCGCCGGCGCGGGGCGTGGCCTTGGTTGATGCCTCAGCCGCCGCCGTGTTCGAGGTGTTGGTGCGCCAGGGCAAAACCATGCATTTCCAGCCGGCAGCCGTGCCTGCCGCCGCCGCAGAAACTAATGCCGCCGCAGAAACTCCCGCAGCAGCTATCCAGAACCTGCCGCCGAAAGCGCACCCCGATAGTCGGCTGCCCACCAACGAGCCCCCGGCCCAGCTGGAGCGCCGCTTGCTGAACACCTACTACACCGCCCGCACCAGTCTGGAGGAGCAGGGCGTGAACATCCTCTACCTGGCCCTGGGGATGCTGACCTGGTACGAGGACGAGCGCAGCGCCGAGCCCCGACAGGCCCCTCTCCTGCTGGTGCCCGTGCAGCTGGCGCGGGGCAGCGCCGCCGAGCGCTTCGGCCTGCGCTACACCGGGGCCGAGGTGGCCGGCAACCTCTCGCTGCAAGCGCGGCTCAAGGCCAGCTTCGGCCTGGCGCTGCCCCTGCCCGAAGCCGACGATACCGAGCAGCTGGACCTGCCCGCCTACCTCGCCGCCGTGACGGCCGCCGTGGCCGGGATGCCCCGCTGGCACGTAGCGGCCGACACCATCAGCCTGGGCTTTTTCTCGTTTGCGAAGCTGCTGCTCTACCGCGACCTCGACCCGGCCGGCTGGCCTGCGACGGCCCCGCTACTGGGCCACCCGGCCATTGAGGCGCTGCTGGGCGCGGGGGCCGGTTTTCAGGATGCCGCGCCCAGTGCGGGCGACGAGGCTTTTCTGGATACCGACACGCCGGCCGCCGAGCTGCACCAGGTGCTCGATGCCGACTCGTCGCAGCTGCTGGCGCTGCTGGCGGTGCGCGAGGGGCGCAACCTGCTCATTCAGGGGCCGCCGGGCACGGGCAAGTCGCAGACCATTGCCAACCTGCTGGCCGAGGCCATCGGGGCGGGCAAAACGGTGCTGTTCGTGGCCGAAAAAATGGCGGCCCTCGAAGTGGTGCAGCGCCGCCTCGATGCCCTGGGCCTGGGCGCGGCCTGCCTGGAGCTGCATAGCCACAAGGCCAACAAAAAAGCCGTATTGGCCAACCTGCGCCATACTCTGGCCCTGGGCCGCCCCCTGCCCGCCCCCGAAGCCGCCGACCAGGCGCAGCAGCTGCCCACCTACCGCCAGGCCCTGAACGACTACGCCCACGCCGTGAACGCGCCCTTGGCCCGCAGCCGCCGCAGCGCCCAGCAGGTAGCCGGCGAGCTGCTGCTGCTGCGCGCCGAATGCGGCACCGCCGAGCTGCCCCGCCTGCCCTTCGCCGACCTGGCCACCTGGACCGATGCCGACGTCGCCCACGCCGAAGCCCTGGC
>JALYUI010000264.1 GCA_030853845.1 Bacteroidota bacterium
GAACAAGGGTGACACTGCCTTACCGGTGGGTCTGCTCTCCCTCAACCTGTTGGCTCTGTTGGCCAGTGGCCTGCTGATGCGCTGGGGCCTGCGCATGCGGCGCGGCCAGAGCGATGCCCGCGACCCCAACGCCGACGAAATCCTCTGATTCGTTGCGGGTTGTTAATTTTTCGTTGCTGGTTTCCAGAACAGTTTTGGAGTCTGCATTCTAGTTTGCGCAACACAAGAGCGAGGGCAAGTCGCGCCCCCTACGTCGTGCAAAATCCCAAACCGCGCTGGCTTCCCAGCGGAGTTGAACGAGAAACCAAAAACCTGCAATCAGAAACGCCAATTCGGCCGGCCGCGCCCGACCTTTGCCCCATGTCATCTCCCCTCCGCATCTCGCTGGCCAAGGCCAACGCCGCCACGGCCGCGCAGCTGGCCGACCTGGGCCGCCAGACTTTCCAGGACACTTTCGCCGCTACCAACTCGGCCGCCGACATGGCCGCCTACCTGGCCGAAAACTTCGGGCCGGATATGCAAATGGCCGAATTGCAGGACCGTGAGAATACCTTCCTGCTGGCCCACATGCAGAACGAGCTGGTGGGCTACGCCAAGCTGCGCGATAATTCCGCCCTGGGCCTGTCCGAAGGCCAGGAAGCCGCCGGCCGCCTCGAAATCGAGCGCCTCTACGTGCGCGACGACTGGCAGGGCACCGGATTGGGCGCGGCCCTGATGCGCGGCATTCTGGCCCTGGCCGAGCAGTTGCACTGCGCGGCCGTGGTGCTGGGCGTATGGGAGAACAACGACCGCGCCCGGGCCTTCTACCAGCGTTTCGGTTTCCGCGAAATCGGCCAGCACGAATTTCGCCTGGGCCAGGACGTGCAAACTGACCTGATTCTGCGCAAGGGCCTGGCGGGCCGCTAAAGCTTCTACATTTGGGGATGCTTACGCCCGATTTTTCGCGCTTCCGGTCCAGCCACCGCTTCCGGCTATTCCTGTGCGCGGCGCTGGGGGCCTCAGGATTGCTGGGCGCGTGCCAGTCGCGGCAGGCCCCCGCCGATGCCCCCGCTACGCCGCCCGTGGGCCACTACCAGGGCGGCCTCACCCCCGCCGGGCAGCCCGAACTGCGCGCGGCCCTCGACATTCGCCACCCCCGCCCCGGCCACTACGAAGCCGAGCTGACCGTACCCGGCGCGCCCGCCCTCAGCTTCGTGGCCGACACTATGCTGCTGGCCGGCCGGCAGCTGCGCCTGGTGCGCCCCGCCCGCCCCGGCCAAACCCTCACCCTGACGCTCGACGGCGACTTCTGGCGCGGTACCCTGGCCGTCGATTCCGCCCAGGTGCCCCTGATATTGCTCAAGCGCGGCGTGCCCGACCCCAGCGCTTACCGCGTGCAACCACAGCCGCAGGTGGGTGGCCCGGCCTGGCTGTTTGCCCCCACCGATACCGACACCCCCGGCGCGGCCCTGGCCCTGCTACCTGATGCTGCCACGGCCCCCACCGCCGCGCTCTGGGCCGATGCCCTGGCCCGCGAGGGCATCATCGTGCTGCTGCTACCCCCGGCCGACTCGGCCGGTGAGCCCGCCCGCCTGCTAACCGCCCTGCACCAGCTGCGCACCACCGCCGGAGTCGATACCGCCAACGTGGGCGTATGGGCTACGGGCCGCCGGGCTATGGCGCTGCTGGTCCCGGCCAGCCTCCCCCGCGCGGCTTTCTGGGTGCTGCAAAATCCGGCCGTCACGGCCGGGAGCAAGGCCGCTTTCCACGAGTTGCGCAACCGCCGCCTGCCCGTGCTGGGCCTGTGCAGCGGGGCTAATGCCGCGCCCGTAGCGGCGGCCTTGCGCAGCGTGGCAGCCGGGCGGCGCGGCAGCACCGTGCGCAGCTACCGCAGCGCCGGCCCCGATTTGCTGGTGCCCACACCCCTGGGACCGCAGTTCGCCCCGGGCCTGCCGGGCGAGGTGGTGGCCTGGTTTCGCAGCCGATAGGCCATTGTTGCAATAATAGTTTTTTTGCTTCTTGTGCAGCAGTTATTAGCACCCCACTTCCTGATATCGCACAGTCTTTTTCTTCACTATTCTACGATTACGCGCCGCGTTATTACCTTGCCCGCAGTGGTAACGCATACGATGTACACTCCCCCAGCAGCTGGGACTGGCCCCACTGCCCAGTTGCTCGTGGCTGCGAAAACGCCGGTAGCAACTTCTAGGCGCTGGCCCAGTATATTGAACAATTCAACCTTAAATGGCCCCGCAGGCAAGCCAAACAGTACCAAATGTTTGCCGGCCGGCGCGGGCTGCGGGGCGATGATGAAACTGGCACTGCCGTTGGCATCTGCTACAGCCAGCACGATGCTAAGCGGTACAGTCGAGGTGCTCGTGCCAATGTTGGTAGTTACAGTGATAAAACCACCGGTGCTGGTGGCAGGCACTGAGAAAGTGAGCGAGGTACCTGCCGGGTTCACGACGAAACCAGTGATACCGACGCCGCCCAGTTGCAAAGCTGTGGTACCGGTCAGGTTGGTGCCGGTTACCGTGATGGTGGTGCCGGGGGAGGCGGCCATGGGCGTAAAGCTGCTGATGGTGGGGGGCAGCAACACTTGAAATGCCATTGGCCCCCAGACCGTACCATCGGACCCCAGCAGGGCTACCGGGCCAGTGCGAGCGCCGGCCGGCACCGCTACGGTCAGGGCGGTACCCGCCGGATTGACGCTGAAGCCGGACGCGACCACGCCACCAATGGTAACCAGTTGGGTTGCGCTCAGCCCCACACCTATGAAGGTAACGGAGGAACCGATTACGCCCGCCCCTGGGCTGAAGCTGGTCAGGCTGAACGGGGCAACCGGCCACATGCCGGTTTGAACGCGGGAGGGGCGCAGATTGCGAGAAGGCATACCAGCTTGCCCATGGCGATTATCGCCCCACTCCCACAGTGTACCGTTGGTCTGCACGCCAAGGACATGCACACCGCCGGCAACCAGCTCTGTCCAAGTTACGCTCCCTATTTGAGCAGGCAGGGCACTATAGGGTAGCGCAGTGGCGTACCCCAATTGGCCGTGGCTATTGTTACCCCAGCTCCAAAGCGTACCATTGCTTTTCTGCGCTAGTGAGAAATTACTATAGCTACCATACTGGCTGGCCGTAATGGCCGTCCAGTCGGTAGCCGTGCCGATGCGCAAAGGTGTTGCGTGGTAGTTATTCTGCGTATCCCCGGCCTGTCCAAAGCTACTGCCCCAGCCCCACAGACTTCCATCGGTGCGGAGGGCTAGAATATGGTTTTGGGAAGCGGCCAGTTTAACCCAGGTCGTCACGGTACCAATGCGTAAGGGCGTAAGCTGGTTGCTGCTGCTGGAGGAGCCATTGCCAAACGTCCCCGGCCTTCCCCAAGCCCATAGGCTGCCATCGGTGCGCAAGGCAAAAGTGGCGCTTTGGGAACACACCACCTGCGCCCAGTCGCGGTCGCTACCGACTTGGACCGGCCTAGTACGCCGCACGGTAGTGCCATCACCGAGTTGGCCGTATGAGTTATTACCCCAAGCCCACAACGTGCCATCAGCCCGGACAGCCAGCGAACCGTTTTGACTGGTGGCAAGCTGTTTCCAGGGGCCACGTGCAACGGCGACAGGGGCCGTCTGGCTGGTAGTAGTGCCGTCGCCTAATTCGCCAAACTGATTATCGCCCCAGGCCCATAGCGAGCTATCGGCACGGAGTGCCAAGGTATGCATATCATTTCCGCTCAAGCGGATGTAAGCGGCTAGTGAATCAATGCGGGCTACGGTTTGGCGGTATTCGCGCGGACCATCCCCTAGCAAGTCGGCATAAAAGTCATCGCCCCAGGTCCAAAGGCCGCCATCGGTGCGAATGCCAAGGCCCGTTGTTGGATTGGCGGCGGGCACAGCCCAGGTAGTGGCGGTTCCTACCTGTACCGGCGTGGCGAAGCGGCCCACTGTTAGGGCAGGGTCGCCTGTCTGTCCGTCTTTGCTGTCGCCCCAAATCCAGAGTGAGCCATCGGTTTGGTCAGCTGCCGAGCTGAAGCCCCCCGCCGCCACTCGCCGCCAGGTGGTGGCGGCACCCAACTGCACCGGGGCCACCGCATCAACCTGTGTACCGTTGCCTACCATACCTTCCAGATTGAACCCCCAGCCCCAGAGCGTGCCGTCAGCTTTCGTAGCCAGAATATGCGCGTCGCCGCCGGCTATGCGGCTCCAGGTAATGCCTGTGCCCAGTTGTGTGGGGGTATCCAAAGAGCTGTCTGTGGTGTTAAATAATAGCCTGTTACGATTCTCGCCCCAGCCCCAAAGGGTGCCATTAGATTGGAGACCTAGAGAAAACTTTCCCGCGCAGATGCGTACCCAGTTGGTCGCGCTGCCCACCTGCTGCGGCAAATAGGTATTCCCACCAGAGGGGCTCACAAAACCCAGATTGATGGAGTTGCCCCAGGCCCAGAGCGTGCCGTTGGTTTTCAGGGCTAGGGTGTAGTACATTCCTGCACTGACGCTGGCCCAGTCGGAATCGGTGCCGATTTGGAGGAGTCGGTCACCATAGGCTACGCTGGTACCCGCGCCCATCTGGCCAAGAATATTGCTACCACAAGCCCAGAGGGTGCCATCGGCGCGCACGGCCATGGTGTGGTCCCGGCCAGCGGAGGCACATACCCACGGCCCCGCCGAAACCAAGTGTGGTGCCAGCACATTATTATTCTGAACCGGGCTGAAGCCCAGATAGCCGCCAAACTTACCCCAACTCCACAGCGACCCATCGGTTTGCAGCGCTATTACAAAGGCGTACTCAGGGTCGAATTGGGAGTAAAGCGACGCCTCGCCGCCGCCGGTACTCACGGTGCGCCAAGTAGTAGCCGTCCCTATTTGACCCGGCCGCACTCGTCTGGCAGTCGTGCCATCGCCCAAGCGGCCGTCGGCATTATAGCCGCAGGCCCATAGTGTTCCATCAGCATGAATGGCCAATGTGTGGCCGTTGCCTACGGCAACTACTCCGGGTTGGGCATGCACCCATTGGCGGCTCATGTCGAGCAGGCAAACAAATAGTAGAATCGAGCGGCAGAAAATCCGGAGCATAGGCTAAATGACTGACTTATCACGCTCAAGTTACACTATCTTCATCTACTCCTACAAGCATTGCCCGAACAGACCCTACAGCAGCAGTAGGCCCTTCTCGCGCAGCAGCTGCCAGGCGGGTGTTTGGATGAAGGTTTCGAACGTGCCTTCCGTGGCCGGGAAGCTGGCAGTCGCGTCTTTCAGCAGCACTTTGGTGCCGAAATCGTGGCTGAGCTGGGTGAGCAGCTGATGCAGCCAGTGGCCGGCGGCTTCGGTGGTTTTCACTTCGAAATCCTCGGCCTGCTCGTAGCAGGTGAGGACGGCGCGCGGGGCCTTTTTACCGGCCTCGATGCGGATTTCGGGGGCATTGCCCAGCCAGAACAGGCGCTGATTAGGGCGGGCGAAATCGGGCTTTTCGGGGGCTTGCAGGGCCTGGGGCACCAGCTGTTTCGGCGTGGTGGGGCGCGGGGTTTTAAAATCGAACCAGAAGTTGAGGGGCTCGTCGAGGGCCACGCCGTGCAGGTAGTTGTAGAGCGACTTCGCCAGGCCGGGGCCAAAGGCTTCGTGGTCGGTGCCGCGCGGGTCTTCGTGCCACAGGTCGTTCCAGGCGAAGCCGGCGGGCTCGGGGCCAATGGCGGCCACCTGATACTTGGCCGGGTTTTTCCCCACCGGCGAGTGGGCCGTCATCGAGAAGCGGTGCCAGTAGCCGCTCTGCACCACACCGGCCGCAAACAGCTGGCGCACCACTTCGAGGCTGTCGATGGTTTCCTGGGCGGTCTGGGTCGGGAAACCGTACATCAGGTAGGCGTGTACCATGATGCCGGCCCGGGTGAAGCCGTCGGCCACGCGGGCCACCTGCGCGATGGTCACGCCCTTTTCCATCAATGCCAAGAGTCGGTCGGAAGCCACTTCGAGGCCGCCGCTCACCGCGATGCAGCCCGAGGCGGCCAGCAGGCGGCAGAGGTCGGGCGAGAAGGTTTTTTCGAAGCGGATGTTGCCCCACCAGGTGATGGGCACGCGGCGCTTGAGCAACTCGATGGCCAGCTCGCGCAACGCCAGCGGCGGGGCGGCCTCGTCCACGAAGTGAAAGCCGGTCTGCCCGGTCTGGGCAATAATCTGCTCGATGCGGTCCACCAGCAGGGTGCTGGGCGCAGTTTCGTAGCGGCTGATGAAGTCCAGGGTCACGTCGCAGAACGAGCAGCGCTTCCAGTAGCAGCCGTGGGCCACGGTGAGCTTGTTCCAGCGGCCGTCGCTCCAGAGACGGTGCATGGGGTTGAGCACTTCCAGCACCGAGAGGTACTCGGTGAGGGGCAGGTCGGAGTAGTCGGGCGTGCCCACCTCGGCGTGCGGCACGTCGGGGAAGGGGTGGTTGATGTATTGAATTTCGCCGGTTTCGTCGCGCAGAAAAGTGCGCTGGAACAAGGATTTGTCATGCGGAGCCTGCCGAAGCATCTCTACCTCGGAAGTAACCAAATCACCTTGCCAACGAAGCGGTTGAGCTGCTTCGGCAAGCTCAGCATGACGTGCTTTTTGCTCATTTAACCCACCCAGATATTCCAGCAGGCGCAGCCACGGGCCTTCGCCATCGTCCAGCGTCAGGTAGTCGATGTAGTCGAAAAAGCGCGGCTCCTGAATGGTGCGCAACTCAGTGTTGGGGTAGCCGCCGCCCATTATCGTCACGGTTTCGGGGCTGATTTCCTTGATGCGCCCGGCCAGCCGCAGCGCGCCGTAGAGGTTGCCGGGGAAAGGCACCGTGAAGCCTACCACGGCGGGTTGCGCGCGCTGCAAAAGCGGCTCCAGCTCTTCCAGCAGCATCTGGTCGAGCAGGTTGGGGGCGGCCGTGAGGGCTTCGTGCAGGGGCTCGAAGCTGGTGGCCGAAAGGGCCAGCTTCTCGGCGTAGCGCGAGAAGCCGAACTGCGGCCCCACGGTTTCCTTGATGAGGTCGGCCAGGTCTTCGAGGTAGAGCGTGGCCAGGTGGCGGGCCTGGTCGGTGAGGCCCATGGTGCCGAAGGCGGTTTCCAGGTCGGCCACGTTGTCGAAGCGGCTGGCCTCAGGCAGAAAGCGGCCGTGGCAGATGCGCGGGGCCAGCGTCAGGTCCTTGTTCTGCAAAAACCGCACAACCGGCGCTATGGTGGCGCGGTAGCGGTGCTGTAGCCGCAGCATGCGCCGGGCGTTGTCGCTCAGCGCAAAATCGCCGGCTTCAATTTTGGCAAACACCCGCCGCAGGCCCGCCTCCGAAAACAGCCGCAGCACCAGCTGCAGGCCCAGGTCGGCCTGCGTCACATCGAAGCCCCGCCCGCCCAGAAACCCCTTAATGTAGGCCGTGGCCGGGTACGGGGTGTTGAGCTGCGTGAGCGGCGGGGTGATGAGCAGGATGCGGGGCAAAGCAGTAGGCACGGATGCAGGCAACCCGGCGATGGGGGCCGGGGTTCAATTTCGCTGCAAAGGTCGGGCATGGGCGGCAGTAAGCCGGCCGGCAACTCTGCCGGGCGGTATCTACTTTGCGCGATGGAAACTTCTGCTCTGCGCCCAGTGGCCCCGGCCACTACCAGCTGGCTGCCCTCGGCCCTACTCACCGGCCTGCTGGCCGGTACGCTCGACATCGCCGCCGCCTGCACCCAATATGCGCTAATGACGCACAAACCGCCGGTGCAGGTACTGCATTACGTGGCCAGCGGCGCTTTCGGGCCGGCGGCCATGGCGGGCGGGGCGCGCATGGCGGGGGCCGGGCTGCTGTTTCATTACGGCATTGCCACGGGCTTCGCGCTGGCATTTTATTGGCTGGCGGCCCGGTGGCCCGCCCTGCTGCGCCGGCCGGTGCTGGCGGGGCTGGGCTACGGCGTGCTGGTGTGGGTGGTGATGAACCTGGTCGTAGTGCCACTCACGCGCATTCCAGCCCGGCCGTTGCACCTGCTGCCCAGCGCCATCGGCCTGGGTATTCTGATGCTGTGCATCGGGCTGCCCATTGCGCTGCGGGCAGTACGCTTCTTCCGGCCGCAGCCCCATACCGCCGGGCGTTAGCAAGGCCCAACCGGATGGTAGCGACCCGGAACTCGCCCCTCTTCGGCAGCCCGGTGGCCCAAGCGCGTAAGCAGAGGAAGTAATTGTTTGATTCACCCGCTTTGCCCTTATACTCATGAGTAGCGCACAACCGCTGCTGCTCATGGGCGTATGTTTACCCAATCGAACCAAGACAAAAAACACGTACGGTATGGCCGTCTCCGAAGCTGAGCTGAAAGAAACCTACCGTCGGCTGCCCGACGAGAAGCTGCTGCGCATTGCCTCCGAAGGCGCGGCCACGCTCCGGCCCGAAGCCCTGCTGCTGCTGAAAGCCGAGCTCAGCGCCCGGGGCCTGGGCGAAGTGGCCGAACGGGCCATCGCGGCCCGGCTACGAGTGGCCAGCGCCGCCGAAGTGGCCGAATACTGCGCGTTGCTGCGGGCGCTGCCGTGTCCCATCTGCCACTCCACGGCCCGGCCCCTCAACGCGGCCATTACCAGCCAGGTGATGAGTTTCGTGGTGATGACCACTTCGAAAAAGCGTTTCGTAATTGCCTGCCCCACCTGCCTGGATAAGCTGCACCGCGACGCCACCACGACTTCGGCACTAGTGGGCTGGTGGGGCTTGCCCTGGGGGCCGATACGGACGGTGCAGGCCCTGCTGGCCAATGATAAAATGGCGAAGGCCAACCATGCCCCGCAGCCCAACGACCTGCTCAAAACCTTTGTGGTGCAGCACGTAGGGCGCATCGAAGCCGCCCGCGACAACCCCGCCGACCTGGCGGCCCTGATTAGCACCCGGCACTTGAGCTAAGCGACTGAAGCCTCGCGGGCGGCGGAGGTGGCGGGCGCGGCGGCAGATACCCGGTGGAGTAAGTCGAACGGATGCGGGTAGCTAATGACATGTAGCCCAGGATGGCCGACTGCCGGCCCGCGCCCAGGCCCGGTGCTGCTTCCTTGTGCGGGGTGGCAAGGCCGCCCCGGCCAAATCCGGGTGCAGGTGCGCTACTCGCTCAGCGGGTGGGCAGGGGCACGGCCGGCTGGCGGTAGCGCTGCCGTACCGGCCGCGCCTTGTGGGCGGGCGGCTCCGGGGCGAGGGCGAGGTGGGCGTCGGCCAGGTTATTGAGCCAGACGCAGGCAGCGGCGACGTCTTCGAACGCCACCACGTAGGGGTGCTGGCCGGGTGGCTGCACTATCAGCTCGATGTTGCGGTAGCAGCTCAGGTGCTTGCCCGATACCCAGGCCATGTACTCGCCCCCGGCCCGGCCTATCTCGGGCAGCAGCTCCTGGGCCACGTAACTTACCGTTTTCAGGGGCAGGTAGGTCACGTGAGTGCTGTCGTTGAGCAACTTGCTGGTGCCGGTCTGGGAAATGAGGCCCAGCAGAAGCTGGCCGGCATGCTGCACGGCGGCCAGCTTCTGCGGCCCTTTCCAGTCCAGGTACAGCCAGTTGTTCTCGTGGTCGTGGTGCACGTCGAGAATGGCGGAGGTCAGCAGCGGAATGAGGGGCATGGGCAGGACCAGCAGGTGAGCAATGGTCCTATGAATATAATTTATTCTCCGGTGAATCCCAACAATTTTTCGGCTAACCAGTGCTTTTGCTGTCCGAACAGCCCGCGGCCCCGGCCCATGCTACCGCCGTTGCGACGACTCACGCACCAGCAGCTTGGGCTTGAGCACGATGGACTTAGGCGGCCCCACGCGGTTGGGGCCGCTTTTCAGCATCTTTTGCAGCAGCTGCACCGCCGTTTTGCCCATCTGCTCGCAGCGCTGGTCCACACTGCTGAGCATGGGCTCGGTGAGGGTAGTGAATACCTCATTGCTGAAGCCCACGATGGCCACGTCCTGCGGGCAGCGCAGGCGCTGGGCCTTCACGGTTTGCAGGGCCCCCACCGCAGCCAGGTCGTTGCTCGAGAACACGGCATCGGGGCGCTGGGCGGCGGGCAGGCGCAACAGGTGGCGCATGGCGGCCTGGCCGCCTTTCTGGTTCATCTCGCAGTGCTGGGTCAGGTCGGGGTCGGCCGGCAGGCCGTGGGCGGCGAGGGCGTCGAGGTAGCCCTGGTGGCGGTTTTTGTGGATGCTTAGGTGTAGTGGGCCGGTGAAGTGGGCAATGCGGGTGCAGCCCTGTTCGATGAGGTGGGTGACCACCTGGTAGGCTCCCTGGTAGTCGTCAATCACCACGGCGCTCACGTTGCTGCCCTCAAAGTCTTCCACCTGGCGGTCGAAAAACACCAGCGGAATGTTCTGCTGGCGCACGGCCTCAAAGTGGCCGAAGCTCTGGGTCGTGTTGGCCAGCGACACCAGAATGCCTTCCACCTGCGAGTTCATCAGCAGGTCAATGTTTTTCTGCTCCTGCCGGGCGTCTTCGTTCGACTGGCAAATCATCACGTTGAAGCCCAGCTTGGCGGCTTCGGTGGCGATGCCGTGCACCACGAGCGGGAAGAAATGGCCCGTGATGTGGGGCACCAGCACGCCCAGCGTGTTGCTGCGGCCCTTGCGCAGGCCAGCGGCCAGCTGGTTGGGCTGGTAGTGCAGCTCCTGGGCCAGCTGACGCACGCGGGCCTTGGTGGCCTCGCTCACGTCGTCGTGGTCGCTGAGGGCGCGCGAAATCGTGGACGGCGACAGGCCCAGCGTGCGGGCCAGGTCGGTAATGGAAGCGCGGCGGTTAGCCATCGGAGGTAGTTGGCGAGGTGAATAAATTCCCGGGCCGGCCGCGAGTAGCAGCCGGCGGCAGGGCCAGTAAGGGAGCCGAAGAAGAGAGTAGGCCGCCCGCGCGCGGGGCGGCCGCTTTCGGCCAGGGAGGAATTCATTCGCAATCTACACCGGGGCGCGAATCTGGCCGCCGGGGGCCGGCCCCAAACACGGCCCCGCCCCTACTCCACCACCAGCCCGTACCGGGCCACCACGCCCAGCAGGCCCGCCAGCGTGAAATGCGCGCCCGTAATCGTGTTGCCCTCGGGGTCGATAACGAAACCCGTGGCGGTGCGAAAATCGGCCCCCACCAGCTTCGTATTCTGGAACACGGCCCCGGCCAGCTGGCAGTCGTCGAACACGGCCCCGCTCAGGTCGGCATCGGCGAAGTCGGCCTCATCGAGCTGGCAGCCCACGAAGCGGGTGTTGGGCATGGCACGCCCCGCGAATGAGGCGTAGCGCAGCTGGCATTGGTCGAAATGCACGCCGAAAAGCATGTCGCGGCAGGCCGTGAATTGCAGCCCCAGCAGCTTGCAATCGGCAAAAGCCACGTTTTGCAGCGCGGTGCCGGCCAGCTGGGCCGTGCTCAGGTTGCAGTGCTCGAACAGACAATCGGTGAAGCGCAGCCGGCGCAAATCGGCCCCGCCGAAGTCGCAGCTCACGAAGCGGAACTCTTCGAACTCGGTGTGGCCCAACAGGTGGCGGGCATCCCAGCGCTCGGCGATGTTTTCGTCGGGGAAGTGGGTGGGCTTGCGCGGGGCAGCGGCGGGCTTGCGGCGGGGCGGCATAAGGGCAGTGTGGTGGAGGTGGCGTTAAGGTCACAAGAACGTCATGCAGAGCGCAGCGAATCATCTCGCGTGTAGTAGTAACTCAATCGATTGGATTACTACTGCACGCGAGATGCTTCGCTGCGCTCTGCAT
>JALYUI010000272.1 GCA_030853845.1 Bacteroidota bacterium
GTTCAACGCGGAGACGCGAAGGGTCGCGTCTCTACACCGTTCTCGCAAACCAATTCGCGACGAGTATAAGTAGTTTGCTGCCTAATCGACAAACAAATGCTCCTGTTGCTAATTACTATGGTCGACCTCCTTACTTACCTGCAAGCCATTCAACCCATCAGCGCGGAACTGGCCGCTGCTATTCAGGCGGGCATTAAACGAGAATATTTTCCGTCGCGGCATCTACTGCTACGGCCTGGCCAGGTAGCGCGCCAGATACACTTTATTGAACAGGGCCTGGTGCACGGTTTCGGCATTTATCGCGACCGCAAGGTATCGTCCTGGTTCATGCGCGAAGGGGATTTTGTTATTTCGGTTATCAGCTTCATCACCCAATCGCCCTCTGCCGAGTACGTGGAGCTGCTTGAGCCAAGTGTGGTGGATTCGCTGAGCTACGATTCGTTGCAGCAGTTGTACCAGCAGTTCCCGGAGTTCAACCGCATTGGTCGGATGCTTACGGAGAAATACTACGTACTGAGTGAACAGCGGGCTCATAGCCTGCGCACGGCGAATGCTGCGGAGCGCTACGCGAATCTGCTACGCGAATTCCCCGACATCTTTCAGCGGGTACAGGTGAAGCAAATTGCTTCATATTTGGGCATTGTGCCCGAAACACTCAGCCGCTTGAGGGCCCGCTAGGAAGACAACGTACGAAAATGACATTTGTCAAGCGGCCCGCTTAGGGGGAATTGTACATTTGTGAAGGTGAGCGGAAGCAGTGATAAGCTGCTGTCCTGCCACGTAACTCCTCCCACAGATTGCTCTATGAAAGCAAGCCTACACCTCCCGTTTTCCGTGTGTTTACTACTTCGCGCTACTACAAGCTGGGCGCAGGTGTCTTTACCGCCTTCGGACCCCAGTGGCGACTTAACTCGCAACTGGAAAGTGGAGCGTACGTTCGACGCCGATGGCAACGTGGTGGCGGAAACAAAAAATTTCGCCGACGGCCTGGGCCGGCCAATCCAGAGCCAGGTGAAGAACCTCACGGAACGCCACGTATTCGCCCGGCAAACGGTTTATAACAGCAACGGCCTCCCCGTACTTAATACCCTGGCTGCCCCCATCAACAACCAGGAGTTCAAGTACAAGGAAAATTTTATTTCCAGTGGCGGTAGCAGCTATGGGCCGCTGAACTTCGAAGGTGCTAAAGCCAGTAATCCCGACCCGGTGGATGGCGCGACCACGCCGGGCACGCTGGGCTACTACTACAGTCCCCAAAATACGCTGGAGCCCTACACCCCGGTTTCCACCTATCCCTACGGTTTGACGGAGCCATTCCTGGACCCGATTGGGGGCACCAAGCGTCTGGCCCGCCCCGGCGACGCGCTACGCATGGGGCAGGGGCACGAGAGTAGCAGCCGCACACTACCGTTGCTCAACGACTTGGAGCATTATGCGGCCGCCCGCAGCCAGTTTATTAGCCCCTCCACCACCAACTATATTCGGCAAGGCTATAAAACTGTTGTGGTCGATGGGGAAGGACGGGAAAGCATTTCCTTTACCAGCAAGGAGGGCCAGCTGTTGGCTACCTGCCTGAGTGGGGCCCAGTATCCGGCTACGAGTATTAGCACCTGGATAGACTCCAACCTAAGCAACTGGCAGGGCTACCCGGCCTATCAGGACATTCACATCACCGCTGGCACGCAGCAGCTTGCGTTCACGGTGGGCGGTACCGTGCGCATCATCAACCTGAAAACCGGGGCAGTAGTGGCCGATAATTTTGCCATCACGGCCAGCTCCACCGTCGGCACCCCGGCCCCGGCGCTATCGCCGGGCTTCTACCGGATTGTTTCGCTGACGGGGGCGCAATGGTTTACCTACGATTCCCACTACGGTGATTTTGCTTACACTTACTACAACGATGCCGGGCAACCCATTGCCTCGGTGGCCCCCAAAGGTATCAACCTGGCCAGCAACGGCCCCCTCACGTTCGTTACCCGCACCACCTACAACTCGGCCGGCCTACCCCTCACCCGCAACAGCGAGGACGAGGGCCTGACTGAATACGTGTATGCGCAGGACGGCCGCATTCGCTTTTCCCAGAATGCGCGCCAGCGCAGTGCCGGGTCTTTTTCCTATGTCAACTATGATAAGCTCTACCGCGTCGTCGAATCCGGAGAGTTTTTAATGGGTGGTGGTTCGCCCCTTGTGTTTGAAAACCAGTTGACAATTACGCCTCAGGCCAACAGCGTGCTTCAACCGGCGTTGCTTGAAAGTCGCACCCGCGACCAGCCGCTGTTAGCGGTCTGGCGGCGCAGCCAAGTGTATAGTGCCTGGTACGACACCCCATTCCAGGACTCAGAACTTAACGGCCGGACGCAGGAGTTTCTGCTGGGTAACGTGGCCAAAACGCAGAATGACCAAGGTACTACCTGGTATAGCTACGACGAAATGGGCCGGGTTGTGTGGACGGTGCAAAACCTGACCGGAGTTGGCATCAAGACCGTTGATTACAAGTATGAGCTATCGGGCAAAGTGCTCGAAATAGCCTACCAGAAGAACCAGCTCGATGCGTTTTATCACCACTACGAGTACGATGCCGACCAGCGCCTGGCCGACGTATATACCAGCCCCGACGGCCTCACCCGGACGCTCCAGGCCCACTACGTGTACTACCTCCACGGCCCGCTGAAGCGCGTGGAAATAGCCAACCGTCTCCAGGGTGTCGACTACCTCTACACGCTGGAAGGCCAGTTGAAGAGCATCAACCACGTGAATCAGGCCCTGGACCCCGGCCGCGACTCACCGGCTGCCAATGGCGTACCCAAGGACCTGTTTGGCCTGACGCTGGACTATTATAGCGGCGACTATCGTAGCGCGGCACTACCCACCGCCATTACGCCCAGCCTGAATACCGTAGGAGGCCAGCCCCGGCCCACCCGCTACGATGGCATGGTCCGCGACGTGGCCTGGCGCACGGCCTCCGGCCCCGACCGCCACCAGATGGCGTACACCTATAACGCCAAAAGCCAACTGACGCAGTCGGACTACGGTAAACTTAGCATCGTTGGTGCAGCCTATACTTTTGTACCCGATGCCCTGAGTGCCCTCGAAGAAGGAAATCTGAATTACGACGCCAACGGCAACATCAGCACGCTACGGCGGCGTGACGAGACAGGCGGCGTAGCCGACAACTTCACGTACGACTACGCCGCTACCAACAACCGCCTAGCGGCTGTTCACGCCCCCGGCACTACCAGCACCGCTGACCCCAACGCTCGGGAGTACGACTATGATGCCATCGGGCAGATGACGCATCAGCGCACCGGCCAGAGCCACCGCTACCTGCAATACGACGCGGCCGGCCAGGTGACCGACGTTTTCCGGGCCGCCAATTCTCAACAGCGTTTGGTTTCATATGCCTACGACGACCGGGGATTTCGGTGCAAAAAAACTACGTATGACGCGGCTGGTGCCGAAACCCTGCGCACCTATTACGTGCGCGACGCCCAGGGTAGCATTCTCGCTAACTACGAGGAAAGCACGGCTACTGGCCAGCCTTTGCACCGAACCGAAGTACCGCTGTATGGGGCGGGCCGCATTGGTACCATCACGCACCTGGACAACGGCACCGACGATGCCCGCTACGAGCTGACCGACCAGCGGGGGGATGCCCGCGTTATATTTCACCGGCCGACCACCCAGGAAATTACCGAGGATATGGAGTTGGACAAGGACCAGAAACCACCCTTTACCTACACCGACACCTACCGCTCTGATACCCCTAATGCGCATAGTGGCAAGTTTGTGGCGCTGCTGGATGGCCGGCGGGACCCCAAGCCCATGGTGCACACCCGGCACGTGGACAAAGGGGACACCATCACTTTTTCGGTGTGGGGCTTGCTCACCCAGGACTTTGTGCCCTATCGGCCCGGCCCGGCGGTGCGGCCCCTGCTGCTGCTAGGGGCCGCAGGGGCTTCGGTGCCAGCCACGCAGCCCCTCGACGGCCGCCCGCAAAGCAAGCCCAGCCAGTTGCTGAGCCGGGTGGGGCTTGGCGTGGGGCTTACCCTTGGGGGCCGGCAGGCCGCGCGGCTTCTATCGCTGCGGCCACCTACTCCCTCCGAGGCTTGGGTACAATACCGGGTACTCGACGAACAGGGCCGCGAAGTGGAGGTGCACGTCGAACACTTGCCTTACGCGGCCGTGGAGAATTGGTACCAGTTGGAGTTAGGCGTACGTGTGCAGCAAAGCGGCACCATCGAGTTGAGCGTAGGCACGAGCGAAATCAGCGGCTACACGTATTTCGACGACTTTGCCGTGCAGCAAACCGGCGGCCTGATTGTGCAGGAGCAGCACCAGTATGCCTACGGGGCCCCGCTGCCCGGCCTGAGCTACGTGGTGGGCAACAAGAGCTACCGGCACGGCTACCAGGGGCAATCTGCCGAAAAAGACCCGGAAACCGGCTGGGACAATTTCGAGGCCCGCACCTACGATGCCCGCATTGGCCGCTGGCTAAGCCCCGACCCCGTCAAGCGTATCGACTCCCCCTACACCGGCATGGGCAACAACCCCGTTGCCTTCGGCGATGCGGATGGCCGCGACATCATCGTGCTGAATGCTACAGCCGGTGCTGGTGGTTTTGGTCACGTCGCTTTGCTCGTGCAAAACCGCGTATCCGGGGGCTGGGATTTGTACTCCAAAAATGGCACCGATAGCTGGTTAGGAGCTTCCGGGCCAGCAGGCGCTGGTCATAAGGCTAATCAAGGAGGCAGGCCTGAAGACCATTTTAACACCTTGGAAGATTTTTATACAGCGAATGCTGCATTTGGAAAAGATGCTTCTATTTATGACCGCTCAGTATACATCAAAACGTCCGCTCTAGAGGATGCATTGATTAGGGAACGTGCCATGGCAGTGCTGAAATGCGACTACAATGTATCAACTTCTAGCTGCTTGACCACTTTACAGGAAGCGCTGTCAGGCCTAAACATTGGTATCATTTCCGACTCAGGTATGGAAGGCGGCATGACTCCAAATTCGAACTTTGATATGCTAAGGGAGAATCTTGTAATCCAGAATTCGGCCTTGGGCAGAGCAATCTTTGGTCGACCCAGGGAATATCAGGGCATGTCTAATACCATACGGGCAGGCATTATAACAGCCTTAAGGATAAGAGCGGGTAAACTCCCTGTTCATGTAGGCCCTTTTAAAACTGGGGTTCCCCATATGTAACGGAAGGTATCAATGAAAAACGCAACCCGGTTTTTGCTATTTACAGGGGGCATTTGCTTCATTTCCGCGTGCTCTCCCACTCAGGAGAACCAGGATACAACCAAATTTCCGTCCTCAACAAAGGAAGACCGATTTGAGTCTTCCAACTCATCAATCGCTCAATCCAAGAAAGACGGGGTATTTCTCACAACCTGCACCGTAACGCCCAATTCATTAGCCGTCAGCGATAGTTTTTCACTAGACATAAAAGAAGCGTTTATTGAACAAAGATTCTCATTGGGTGCGAGGACGAATAAGGTGAAGCTTATGGATTCGCTGGAATTAAATCCGAAGCTGATTATTCTTTTTAAGAAAAATGCTCATCTTTCTCGCTTGTGGCGCGACTCATTCATAGAATTGAGGGCTGCACCCTATACTGGAGGGCCGAGTGATGACATGGTCGCGTTTAATTTACCCAAAGACCACTTGGATAAAAAATTTGCCTTGCGGCTGCGGGTTCGTAACAAGTCAGGACAGAATGAAGAGTATAGCCTTGCGGTAAAGCCACTGCCTGTTAAGCAGGCTTTGGAAGAGAATTACAACTCATCGCTAGCTCAGGCGCAACAAACGGGTACGCTGCTGGCAACGTGTGCCATTACTCCTTCGTTGGTGACTACCGACAGTTTTAGGTTACACATCCAGGAAGCATTTATTGAGCACCGATTTCTAGTTGGTAAACACACTCACGGGGTGCAATTGCTGGACTCGGTCCGGGTCCGGCCGCGTCTGGTAATCGTCGCCGCTCCGGATTCCAAGCTGGGTCCGTCTAGCGCAACCTGGACATTGACTTTGCCCGGCGGCGGTAAACTCGTCGGCTACCAAGAGCGCGCCAAGGTGTTGGCCTTCGACCTGCCGGAAAATGACCTGCGCGAAAGGTTTGCGCTACAGTTGCGCTTAAAAAACCAACGCGGTGGTTACGATACCCGCCGTATGTATGTGGAGCCCAGCGCAGTGCAACAATCCTCTCGCCTTGTAGCGGTACCGCATTCTGTGACAGCACCAACCGAGCCGATGAATAATGGATTGTTTGAAGAAAGGTCACCGGTCTACAATACCTCCGCAAACAAGTCACGCAAGGCCGGGATGTTGTTGAACGCATATATCGTTACTCCTACCCACATCGTGGTTGGGGACAAGTTTCGACTCGACATCGATCAAGTATTTATTGAACAGCATGCCTTGATTACCTCAGTAAGCAAACGAATCGAATTGGACAGCACCAATTTGGCAGGGCCTCGGCTGGTAATTGTTTGCAAGCCAACTTCTACATTCGGAGAGTTAGGTATCGATTGGGATATGCAGTTGCAGGCAGGAGGAGGGCATTTGGCATATCAGGTAGAACAGCAGAAGAACTTGTTGCTCTTTGATTTGCCGACCTCCTGCGCGCAATCTTCTTTTAGTATCCGGCTAAGAGGCCGGAACCGGCAGGGTATCTGGATAGAACAGTTGCTACGGATAACTCCCCAATCTCCCAATTCTATTTAAGTTACAGGCCACCTCCCAGCCTGTAGTCTGCGCGGCATGAGCTAGGCTTGAATTAGCTCGATGCCCTCAATTAGTCGGAGCCGGATACGGTTCATGGCAACAGCTCCTTTTTGATGGCTCCCATTGGTCTGGCACCTGTCCAGCCATCGCTGACCCGTTTTCTCTGACGAGTACGGCACTCTTCCTCCAATTGAAACAAACCAACCCCAGCCCCGCCATGCGCCCGAAGATGCTGCTTTTCTCTGCCCTGGCCGGCAGCTTGGTCGCCTGTCACCGCGACTTGCCCATTCAGGAGTACACCGCTTACCTCAACAACCCGGCAAATGGCTTGGTGCAGACCGATACGGGCAACGGCCTCGATATGGTCTGTGCCTTTAAGCCCACCGAGTTGCTGGTGTACCAGGAAACGGCGGGTGCCGGAGCCGGTACGGCCACCCCCATCGACTCGGCCAGGGCCCAGTACCGCAACAACGTGTACGTAACGTTGAGCTTTGCCACGAACGGGCAGGAAATCGAAAATGCGTTTCTGCGCGACGAGCCGGTGCACAATGCCTGCCTGAGTTACCTCACGCATTACGTGTACCAGGACGTGGCCCTGTGCACCGCCACCGACACCATTCCCGCCACGGCCAGCACCTACGCCCGACAATACGGCAGCACCCGTGCCTCGACGGTGCTGGTGGTCTTCACCAAGGGCGCAACCGATTTGCGCCACGGCTTCGACATCCTCTACCGGGGCGACAAGTTCAACCTGGGTACGATGCGCTTCCCGTTTGCCGCCCAGGCCCTCCGCAACATCCCTTCTCTCCGCTATTAGCTCCTGCGACTATGAAACAACCTTCCCGCTCGGTGCGCTTTATCGCGCTTTTCTTTTTGGCCGATGTGCTGCTCGGCCTAGCGGCCCCCACCGTCAGCTACGCCCTCACGACCGGGGCCAATCAAACGGAATTTACTTCCTACGAGCCCATCGGTACCACCGACATGGTGAACCTGTCCACCGGCGATTTTACCTACAACGTGCCGCTGCTTGACATTCCCAGCCCCGAAGGCAGCTTCAGCCTGCCGCTCTCTTACCACAGCGGCGTGGGGCTGGAAGACGAGGCAAGCTGGGTCGGGCTGGGTTGGAACGTCAACCCTGGGGCCATCGCGCGCAACAAGGTGAGCAGTGCTGACGATGACTACGACAATTTCACCAACATCAACGTGCAGGACCCCGGTGGCAGTGGCTACGTAACAAGCTACGTGCTTTACGAGCGAAGCTGGGATTCGGAAAAAGGCTATGGCGGGGCCATCAACCTGCTCGACGTGGCCGGTTTCAGCTGGAACAACAGCAACGGCTTGGAGGACGGGACGGTAATGGGCGTGACCTTCAACAAGGACAAGGTCACGTTCAGCATGGAAAAGTTTTTTAACGGACTGACCACCATCTGCACCATCGGGGCCGCCAGCGCAGCGTCAAAAGCCGCGCAGCTTGGCACAGAGGCGGCGGCTTCCGGAGCCACTAGCGCTGCCGCTACCAAGGCCATTGCGCTGGGCAAAGCTGAGGCGTTTTCGGCCGCTGCCGCTACTGGAATGGACTATGCCCAACTTGGTTTGAACCTATATAACGGGTATAAATCGCAGGGCTCTCAGGGCAGCGTAGTGGGAAGCTGGAGCACCGAAAAATCGTCTTCCCACTGGGGCTTTCGGCATGACTATAAATACTGGCTCGACAATAACCGCGATGAGCA
>JALYUI010000280.1 GCA_030853845.1 Bacteroidota bacterium
GCCTACACCTCGTCGCTGAGTTCGCCGCGCGGCCCCTCGCGCTCGGCCGAAGTGGTGATGCGGAGCTGCACCAGCTCCACGGCGCGGCGCGAACGCTGGAGCACGCGGAACTCGTAGGGGTCGAGCACGGCCACGTCGCCCACTTCCGGGATGCTGCCGTAGATGACGTTGAGCAGGCCGCCCACGGTTTCGTAGTCTTCGCCCTCGGGCAGAGGGAAGGGGAGGTACTCGTTGGCATCGGAGATGGGCGTGGCGGGGTTGACGCGGTACTCGTCTTCGGCCACTTTCTCTACTACCGGCACTTCGTTGTCGTACTCGTCCTGGATTTCGCCCACCAGCTCCTCCATAATGTCCTCGATGGTGACAATGCCCGACACGCCGCCGAACTCGTCGCTCACAATGGCCATCACCAAGTGCTTGCGCTGAAACTGGCGCAGCAGGCGGTTGATTTTTTTGGTTTCGGGCACGAAGTAGGGCGGGCGCATGATGCGGGCCAGCTCGACCGATTCGCCCCGGCGGATGAGGGGCAGCAGGTCTTTCACATTGAGCACGCCGACGATGTTGTCGATGTTGCCCTCGTAAACCGGCATGCGCGAAAAGCCTTCGCTGAACACCATGTCGAGAATTACGTCGACGGGCGCGTTCACGTCGAGGGCCGAGAGCTTGGTGCGGGGCACCATTATCTGCTTCACCATGCGGTCGTTGAACTGGAACACGTTTTCCAGCAGTTCGTGCTCGGAGTCCTGGATTTCGCCGGTTTCCTTGCTCTGGTCGATGAGCAGGCGCAGCTCGTCGGAGGTGTGGGCCTCGGTGCCGTGCACGTTCTGAATGCCCACCGCGCCCAGCAGCAGGTTGCTGGCTTTCGACAGAAACCAGGTGAGGGGCCGGGTGATGAAGTAGAAGCCCCGCAGCGGCAGCACCAGCGCCAGGCTCACCGCCTCGGGCCGCTGAATGGCCAACGCCTTAGGAAACAGCTCGCCGAAAAGGACGTGCATAAAGGTCAGCACAATCAGGCCCAGGGCCACGGCGATGCTGTGCGCGGTGATGGCCGAGATGGGCAGGCCCAGCTTCGGCAGCACGCCCAGAAAAACCTCGGTAAATAATTCTTCGCCCACGGCACCCAGCAGCAGCGAGGCAATGGTGACGCCCAGCTGCGTGGCCGAGAGGTAGTCGTAGAGGTGGCGCAACACGCCCAGGGCCTGGCCGGCCAGCCGGCTGCCCTCCTTGGTTTTCAGCTCTAACTGGGACAGGCGCACGCGAATCAGCGAGAATTCGGCAGCGACGAAAAAGCCGTTTACTAATACCAGTAAGACGGTTAATAATAGTTTTAAACCCATGTCGGCGGCCCCCGCGACGCGGTCGGTCTGGGGGCCATTGTTGCTCAAAAGTACGCAGTTTGGCGCAGGTAGTTGGCACGCGAAACTTTCGGCCCGCCCGTTTGTCATCTGCCCGGGTGTAATTTTGTCCGTTGAAGCGGTTGTAAGTAATTGAGTCGGGGGCCGACTTACGGTGGGCGCTAGTGGCCCGGCAGGCCCCGGAGCCGGCTTTTTTTCGGTACCGCCGCCTGGCGTGGCAGCCTAATTATCAACGTGCAAGTAAGCTCCTCATGAAAAATTCCCGAATACTGAACGGGCTGCTGCTGTGGCTGGGCCTGGTGGCCTCGGCCTCGGCCCAGATTCTGACGCCCACCCACCTGAGCACGGCCCTGAGCAAGCCCACGGTCAAAGTCGGCGAAGAAGTGGAGCTGCTCATCAACGCCCGCATCGACGACAAGTGGCACCTCTACTCCTCCGATTTCAGCGAGGATGTCGGCCCCGGCGTGTTCACGCTTAAGTTCAAGCCTAGCCCGGCCTACGCGCTGGTGGGCAAGCTGCAATCCGTCAAGTCGCACCACGAGCAGGACGACGTTTTCAAGGGCGAAGTAGCCTTCTGGGAAAAAACCGGGCAGCTGCGCCAGCGCATTAAAATATTACAGCCCGGCCCACTCAGCATTGTTGCCGATGCCGACTTCCAGACCTGCACCACCGTGGATGGCAAGTGCGTGCAAGGCAGCGAAAGCCTCACGTTTGGCCCGCTGAAGGTAGCCGCCGCCAAAGCCGCCGAAGCCCCCTCCGCCGCCGCTGCCAAGCCCGACTCCAAAGCCGCTACTGCAACTTCGGCTGCTCCCGCATCGCCGGTTCAGACTGCTATTGCATCAGTCGCTACGCCGGTAATTGCCGCCGCCCCCACCCCGGCCATATCAGATTCGGCCGCCCAGCTGGCAGCGGCCACGGCTCCCGCAACGCCTGCGCCAGCCGCTGCCCAAGCCACCGCCGTAGCGCCCGCGCCCACCGTAGCCGATGTGGCGCTGGCCGCCGACCCCGTAAATAAAGCTGGCGGCTTGTGGAGCTTCGCGCTGCTGGCTTTCACGTTCGGGCTGGCCGCGCTCGTCACGCCCTGCGTGTTCCCAATGGTGCCCATGACGGTTTCGCTCTTCACCAGCGGCAACGACAGCCGGCAGCGCGGCATCCTCAAAGCACTGGTTTACGGGGCCAGCATCATCGGTATTTATGTGCTAATGGGCGTGCTGGTATCAGTGCTGCTGGGCGAAGACGGTCCCAACCTCATTGCCACGCACTGGCTACCCAACCTGATTTTCTTCGTGGTTTTCGTGATTTTCGGCCTCTCGTTTCTGGGCTTGTTTGAAATCACCCTGCCCCACCAGATTGTGAACTCGGTGGATGCGCAGGCCGACAAGGGCGGCTGGGGCGGCATTTTCTTCATGGCCCTCACGCTGGTGGTGGTATCGTTTTCGTGCACCGCGCCCATTGTGGGCAGCATTCTGAGCATGGCGGCGCGGGGCCAGCGCATTCAGCCCATTGTGGGCATGCTGGGCTTTTCGCTGGCGTTTGCGCTGCCGTTCACGCTGTTTGCCATTTTCCCCTCGTGGCTGAAAAGCCTGCCCCGCTCGGGCGGCTGGCTGAACACGGTGAAGGTGGTGCTGGGCTTTATCGAGCTGATGCTGGCCCTGAAGTTCCTGAGCACCGCCGACCTGGCCTACCACTGGCACTTGCTCAACCGCGACGTGTATATCGTGCTCTGGATTGTGCTTTCGGCCCTGCTGGGCTTCTACCTGCTGGGCAAGTATCGCCTCTCGCACGACTCGCCCCTCGACCACCTCAGCGTGGGCCGCCTGCTGATGGCCGTACTGGCCTTCGCCTTCACGGTGTACCTGGTGCCGGGCCTGTTTGGTGCGCCGCTGCCGCTGCTGGCTGGCTACCTGCCGCCCCAGAGCAAGCACGACTTCTCGCTGGCTACCGCCGAAAACGGCAGCGCGCCGGTTGTGGCCACGGCCGGCACCGCCGCCGCCCAGGAAGTGCCGCGCTTTGGCGAATTTCTGGAGCTGCCCCACAACCTCGATGGCTACTTCGACCTGGAGCAGGCCAAGCGGGTGGCCCGCCAGGTGCACAAGCCCGTTTTCGTCGACTTCACCGGCCACGCCTGCGTGAACTGCCGCAAGATGGAAGCGACCGTGTGGAGCGACCCGCTGGTGCTACAGCAGTTGCGCAACGACTACGTGGTAGTGGCCCTGTACGTGGACGATAAAACCGAGCTGCCCCGGAAAGAGTGGTACACCTCGACCCACGACAACCAGCTGAAAACCACCTTGGGCAAACAAAATGCCGACCTCCAGATAACGCGCTACGGCGTGAATGCCCAGCCTTATTACATCCTGCTTGACCCCGATGATGCAACCAACCACCCATTGGTTGCGCCTATTGCCTATGAGCCCGACGTGGCCCAATTCAGTTCTTTCCTGCAAGCGGGTAAAAAGCAGTATCACAGTCAGCGTGGCCCGGTAGCGACGCGCTAACAAAATAAGTGGTTGGTTGGTGATGAAGCAGACGTACTTCCCCCGGATAAAACACGAAGGGGCGGCCCCCACCCAGAGGCCGCCCCTTACCAGTGTTGAGGTGCGCACCCACCCAGATGCACAGCCCCGTTTTCCCCTCTTCCCCTCGGCCAACAACTGCTTCAGCGGCATCGGATTTTCATCTTTCGATGAATTTTTGGTATCGGGTAGCAGTGCGGTTGCAACTACTGCCCCGATAGCACAATCGTTTGGGCTGGAAGCCGTTGTCAATGGCTCAGGATTGCAACAAATGTAACTACTTGCAGTTTCTAATACAAATTATTGCCGCCTCTAAAGCGAAATTTGCAATTAATACAAAAATTAACTCTTAATTTAACGGTATTCACAACCCTTCCCTGCAAAAAATGGCTCGCAATTACGAACTTGATGACACCGACCGTCACATTCTGAACCTCTTGATTCAGGATGCCAAGATGCCCTACACCGAAATCGCCCGGAAAGTCAACGTTTCGGGCGGCACCGTGCACGTGCGCATGGCCCGCCTCGAAGAAATCGGGATTGTGCAGGGGGCCACGCTACGGCTCGACTACCAGAAGCTGGGCTATGGCGTGAGCGCCTTCCTGGGCATCTACCTCCAGAAAAGCTCGGAATACACGGCTGTGGTGAACCAGCTGCGCGAGATTCCCGAAGTCGTCAACATCAACTTCACCACCGGGGCCTACGGCGTGTTTGCCCGCCTGCAATGCCGCGATACCCAACACCTGCGCGATGTGCTCCACGACCGGATTCAACCCATCGAGGGCATCTTACGCACCGAAACGCTCATTTCGCTGGAGGAAGTCCTCAACCGCTCGGCCGAGTTGACCTAGCGCAAAGGGCCGCTGCTCAATCCAGCACCTCATGCCGCGCGCAGCGCGGCATGAGGTGCCTTTACTCGGTTGCTTCTGCATATCCGCATAAATAACCCAAGTTGCGGAGTAGCCGGTCAAGCCCCAGCGGGGTCGTACCCGGA
>JALYUI010000325.1 GCA_030853845.1 Bacteroidota bacterium
AATCCGGTGCCCCCTCTTTTTTGGAGAGACGGTCATGCCCCATAGGGGTCCCGTGAGGTGAGCGCGGAGGGCGACCAGGCTACACTTCGCCCCCGAATACCCGCGTGGCCGGCCCGCTCAGCCACACGTTGGCGAAGCCGCCATCGGGGTTCGCCTCGAAACTGACTTCCAGCTCGCCGCCCAGGGTTTGCAGGCGCACGGGCGAGGTGGCCCCGCGCTGCGAGGCGGCCAGGGCCACGGCCGTTACGCCGGTGCCACAGCTCAGGGTTTCGTCCTCTACGCCGCGCTCGTAGGTGCGCACGGGCCAGGGCTGGGCGGGGTCAGCGGGGGTTTCGACGAAGTTGACATTGGTGCCGGTGGGGTCGTAGGCGGGGTCGTAGCGGATGTCGTGGCCGGCGGCGAAGACGTTGAAATCAGCCAGGGCGGGCGACTCGGTGGGGTCGAGGAAGTGGATGTGGTGGGGCGAGCCAGTGTGCAGGAACAAGTCGTGCCGGCCCACTTCGGCGCGGCGCGGCGCGGCCACGTCAATCATGCGCAGGCGCACGGTGCCGTCGGGTTCCACGCGGGCCTCGTGGGGGCCATCGACGGCCAGGAAACGGGTTTGCTCGCCGATGAGGCCCAGATGCCGGGCGAAGGCCACGGTGCAGCGCCCGCCGTTGCCGCACATGGAGCTGGGGTGGCCATCGGCGTTGAAATACACCATCTCAAAGTCGAAATCGGGCTTGTTGCGCAGCAGAATCAGGCCGTCGGCCCCAATGCCAAAGCGGCGGTCACAGAGCCGGGCAATGAGGGGCTGGTCGGTTTCGTCGAAGGCGCGGGCGCGGTCGTCCAGCATGACGAAGTCGTTGCCGGTGCCCTGGTATTTATGGAATTGCATAAGCGAAGTGCTGGCGGCCGCAGCCGGCGAGGTAACGAGGCTGCAAAGAAACCAGTTCGCCACCGCAAGTTCCCTTTGGTGCCGTCAGGCTGCGCCGGAAAGATGCTGCTATTGCCCCGACAAACCGGCCCCCAGAAACAACGGGCCGTATACCGTGTTTGTTTTCCCGATGAGTGGCGGCGGATACTGCCGCAGCTTTTGCTTTCCCACTCCTCTTTTTTTAACCCCCAATTCTTACTCCGAATGCTTCCTACGAAAGCCTACGCGGCCCCCGCCGCCAACATTCCCCTTGCTCCTTTTGATTTTGAGCGCCGCGAAGTCGGCCCCCATGACGTGCTGATTGACATTCAGTTCTGCGGCGTGTGCCACTCCGACCTGCACCAGGTCCGCAACGAGTGGGGCGCGGGCACCTTCCCCATGGTGCCCGGCCACGAAATCGTGGGCCGCATCAGTAAATTGGGCGACCACGTCAAGAACTTCAAAGTAGGCGATTTGGCTGGCGTGGGCTGCATGGTCGACTCCTGCCGCACCTGCCCCAGCTGTCTGGACGGCCTGGAGCAGTACTGCGAAACCACCGGCATGGTGGGCACCTACAACGCCCGCGAGCCCGGCACCGGCCGCCCTACCTACGGCGGTTACTCCAACCAGATTGTGGTGGATGAGCAGTACACTCTCAAGGTTTCCGAAAAGCTCGACCTGGCCCGCGTGGCCCCGCTGCTGTGCGCCGGCATCACCACCTATTCGCCCCTGCGGCAGTGGAAAGTAGGCCCCGGCCACAAAGTAGGCGTGATGGGCCTCGGCGGCCTCGGCCACATGGCCGTGAAGCTGGCCGCCGCCATGGGCGCCGAAGTAACCGTGCTCAGCACCTCGCCCGGCAAGGAAGCCGACGCCAAAGAGCTGGGCGCTCACAAGTTCGTGGTAACCAAAGACGAGGCCCAGCTGAAATCGGTAGCCAACTACTTCGACTTCATCATCAACACCGTATCGGCCCAGCTCGACCTGGCCACCTACGTGAACCTGCTGCGCCGCGACGGCACCATGATTCTGCTGGGCGTGCCCACCGAGGCTCCGCACATCCACGCCTTCAACCTCATCAGCAAGCGCCGCCGCATTGCCGGCTCGCTCATCGGCGGCATCGCCGAAACGCAGGAGATGCTCGACTTCTGCGCCGAGCACAACATCATGTCCGACATCGAAATCATCGACATGAAGGACATCAACGAGTCGTACGAACGCATGCTGAAAGGCGACGTGAAGTACCGCTTCGTGATTGATATGGCGACGCTGAACAACTGATTTTCGGCCTGAACGCCAAATGCAAAGGCCGGCTTCCCGCGTGGGAGGCCGGCCTTTTGGCTTGAAGCTGTAGCCGGGCTACTCCACGGCGAAACGCTGGCGTACGGTACCGGCGGCGGTGGGCACGCTCAGCAGGTAGAAGCCAGGGGCCAGGCCGTGCAGAGGCAGGTTGTCAGTGGCACGGGCCAGCACCCAGTGGCGCACGGTGCGGCCCTGCACATCGGCCACGGTGGCGGGGCCGGTGGGCGCGGCGGGCAGGCGCACGCTTAGCTGCTCGTGGGCGGGGTTGGGGAATACCTCGGCCAGCAGGGCGGCCGCCCCGGCCCGGGTAGCCAGCAGCGTATTCTCGATGCGAGCCAGCCCGAAGCGTGGCTGCCCGGCCACGCTGGTAAAGTTGCCGCTGAGTAAGATGGCATTGGTGCCTGGCTGTAAATAGAGGAAAGCCGTTGCGGGCGAATAAGAGGCATTCGCAATCAGTACCGGTTGGAAGCCCATGTCGAGGCTGCCATCGACACTGAGACGCAGCAGCCGCTCAATCTGCGGGTTGGCCCCAGGAGCTAGGATGAGCAGCTTGCCATCGGGCTGCTCGACGGAGGTATAGGAGGCGCTGGCAGCAGTGAAAGTCGGGTCAGGCGCGCCAGTGGGCAGCAAGCGAATCAGGCCGTAGGGGGCTGTCTGTCCTCCGAAAGCAGTGAAGTTGCCGTTCACCAGAATTTTACCGCTGGCCAGCGGCAGTGTGCCGAACAGCGCGGTAGCTCCTCCACCCGTACCGATGGCAAACGTATTGTCGAGACTGCCATTCACATTAAGGCGGGCCAGATAGCTGCGGGTCGCGTCGTTCCAGAGCACCAGGGTTTGGCCATTAGCCAAGCCATAGCCCTCGCGGAACCCAGCCGTGTTGCCTACGCCCACGATTGGGACCTGCCACAAGGCATTAGTCGGGGGCGCAAATTGGGTATTGAGCGTACCATCGGTGTTAAGGCGGGCCAGGTAGCGGCGCGGCTGGCCGTTCACCCGGTTGAAGCTACCACTTACCAGCAAGCCCCCGCCGGGATGCACCGTGATGGTGCGGGGCGCTAAAATCAGGTAGTGAGCGCTCCACTCAATCTCCGTAGCGGCAAAAGCAGCATCAAAAGTGCCGTTGGTCAGGATGTGGCGGACCACCACTGTGCTATCGCTGTTCTGGTAGGTGGCGTAGAAAGTGCCATCGGCCTGCGGGAAAAAATTAAAGCCGCCACTGCCATTCGAAAAGCTCGCCGTAGCAGGCGGCACCGTTACCAGCGAGTTATAGGTGCCGTTGGCATTGATGAGGTGAAAGCGCGGCCCGCCCACGCCGCCTACCCCCTGCCCGTTGAACGTGGTGAGCGGGTAGGAATTCAGCAGTAACTGCCCGTTATTCAGTGGGGTGAGAGGGCCGCTGGCTATTACCTCCAGCAACAGCGAATAGCTGGTATCTACCGAGCCATCGGCCAGCAGCCGGGCCACTCCGCTGCTACTGTAGCCGCCGAAAAATGCGAAACTGCCGGCGACCAGATACTGGCCGTTGTTCAGCTCAACCACGCCCATAAGGCCGCCGTTGGTGCCACCAGTCGCGGCAAAGGAAGCATCAACCACCCCCGTTGTGTTGAGG
>JALYUI010000363.1 GCA_030853845.1 Bacteroidota bacterium
CACCCCCATTCTACCCCAATCCCCCACCCCCATGACCAAAATCAACGTAGCCAACCCCGTAGTAGAGCTCGACGGCGACGAGATGACGCGCATCATCTGGAAGTTTATTAAAGATAAGCTCATTACGCCCTACCTCGACCTCGACATCAAGTACTACGACCTGGGCATCGAGTACCGCGACGAAACCAACGAACAGGTAACCATCGACGCGGCCAACGCCATCAAGCAGTACGGCGTGGGCATTAAGTGCGCCACCATCACCCCCGACGAGGAGCGCGTTAAGGAGTTCAACCTCAAACAGATGTGGAAGTCGCCAAACGGCACTATCCGCAACATTCTCGATGGCACCGTGTTTCGCGAGCCCATTGTGATGGGCAACGTACCCCGCCTGGTGCCCAACTGGACGGCCCCCATCTGCATTGGCCGCCACGCGTTTGGCGACCAGTACCGCGCCACCGACTTCCTCACCAAGGGCAAGGGCAAGCTCACCATCACCTTCCAGCCCGAAGATGGCGGCGAAACGCAGTCGTTCGAGGTGTACAACTTCAAGGGCGATGGCGTGGCCCTGGCCATGTACAACACCGACGAGAGCATCCGCGGCTTTGCCCACGCCTGCTTCAACCAGGCCCTGAGCAAGGGCTGGCCGCTGTACCTGAGCACCAAAAACACCATCCTGAAGAAGTACGATGGACGCTTCAAGGACATCTTCCAGGAGATTTACGAGCAGGACTACCTCGCCAAGTTTAAGGAAGCCGGCATCACCTACGAGCACCGCCTGATTGACGACATGGTGGCCTCGGCCCTGAAGTGGCACGGCAACTTCGTGTGGGCCTGCAAAAACTACGACGGCGACGTGCAGTCCGACACCGTGGCCCAGGGCTTCGGCTCGCTCGGCCTGATGACCTCCGTGCTCATCACCCCCGACGGCACCGTGATGGAGGCCGAAGCCGCCCACGGCACCGTGACGCGCCACTACCGCGACCACCAGAAGGGCAAGCCCACCAGCACCAACCCCATCGCCAGCATCTTCGCCTGGACGCGCGGCCTGGAGTTCCGCGGCAAGCTCGACGGCAACCAGGAGCTCATCGACTTCTGCCACGCCCTGGAAGCCGTGTGCATCGAAACCGTAGAAAGCGGCAAAATGACCAAGGATTTGGCCGTCTGCATCCACGGCAATAAGGTGGAACACGGCCGCGACTACCTCTACACCGAGGAGTTTCTGGAGGCGTTGGACGAGAATCTGAAGAAGAAACTGGGCAAGTAAGCACGAGTAGGTCGCCCTCCGCGTCCACCTCACCCCCTGACCCCCTCTCCAAAAAAGAGGGGGCACCGGAAATGCTTGTGACGGCAAGTTTAGAAACCGAAAAGAAGCCAGCGCAATGCGTTGGCTTCTTTTTTTGCCTTTCGTTGCAAAACCGGTGCCCCCTCTTTTTTGGAGAGGGGGTCAGGGGGTGAGGTTGACGTGAGCCGTACCTTTGCTTGGCTAATAATAACTGTTCACTGAAAATGTGCATCTCCCTCGACTGGCTGAAAACCCTCATTCCGACCGACAAACCTGCCGCCGAAATCGGCGCGCTCCTTACCGGCTCGGGCCTGGAAGTGGAAAGCGCCGAGGAGCTGGAAAGCATTCCGGGCGGGCTGCGCGGCGTGGTGCTGGGCACCGTGCTCACCTGCGCGCCTCACCCCGACGCCGACAAGCTAAGCCTGACCACCGTGGACGTAGGCGACGACACGCCGCGCCAGATTGTGTGCGGCGCGCCCAACGTGGCCGCCGGCCAGCGCGTAGTGGTGGCCCTCGAAGGCGCTATGCTGCACCCCGCGCAGGGCGAGCCGTTCAAAATCAAGAAAAGCAAGATTCGCGGCGCGGCCTCGGAGGGCATGATTTGCGCCGAGGACGAAATCGGCCTGGGCCAGTCGCACGCCGGCATCATAGTGCTGACCACGGAACTGCCCAACGGCACGCCGGCCGCCGACTACTTCGGCCTGGGCTCCGATACGGTGTACGAAATCGGCCTCACCCCCAATCGGGCCGATGCCGCCTCGCACTACGGCGTGGCCCGCGAGCTGCGCGCCCTGCTGCGCCAGCCCTGCCATTTGCCCGATGTGAGCGCCTTCGAAGACATTGTCGAAAACGTTGTGAAGTTCAGAAAACTTCAATTACTAAACAGCGGTACGCCAAGCGAACAAATTTCTGTTAAAATAGAGGATACTGATGCCTGCCCGCGCTACGCCGGACTGCTGCTCGAAAACGTGCAGGTTGGCCCTTCGCCGGAGTGGCTGCAACGCCGCCTGCGCAGCATCGGCCTGAGCCCCATCAACAACGTGGTGGACGTGACCAACTTCGTGCTGCACGAGCTGGGCCAGCCGCTCCACGCCTTCGATGCCGACCAGATTACCGGCGGCCGCATTCGCGTGAAGCGGGCCGAGGCCGGCGAGAAATTCGTGACCCTGGATGGCGTGGAACGCACGCTCAAAGCGGAGGATTTGGTGATTGCTGACGCCCACGGAGCGCCGATGGCACTGGCCGGCGTGTTCGGCGGGCAGACCTCGGGCGTGAGCACGGCTACCACCCGCGTGTTTCTGGAAAGTGCCTACTTCGGCCCCGCCGCCGTGCGCCGCAGTTCCCAGACGCATGGCCTGAAAACCGACGCTTCATTCCGATTCGAGCGCGGCACCGACCCGAATATGGTGCTGGTAGCTCTGCAACGGGCGGCGCTGCTGCTCCAGGAAGTGGCGGGTGCTACCGTGGCCGCGCCCATCGTGGACGAGTACCCCGCGCCCGTGCTGCCGGTCACTGTGCGCCTGCGCCTGCCCCGCGTGGAGCGGCTGGTGGGCCAGTACATCGCCCCCGAGCGCATCCGCCAGATTCTGACGGATTTGGACATTGAAATCACCGAAGAAAACCCCGACGCCGGCGACCAGGACACTTGGACGCTGACCGTGCCGCCCCACAAGGTGGACGTGACCCGTGAGGCCGACGTGATTGAGGAAATCCTGCGCATCTACGGCTACAACAACGTGGCCCTACGCCCCAACAACTCGGCTTCTTACCTGGCCAAATTCCCCAACCCCGACCCGGAGGTGACGCGGGTGAAAGTGGCCTCGCTGCTCAGCGGGCAGGGCTTTTCGGAGATTCTGACCAACTCGCTCACCAACTCGCTCTACTTTGAGAAAGAAGGGGAGCCGGATAATTCGCTGGTGCGCATCCTCAACTACAACAGCGTTGATTTGAACGTGATGCGGCCGACGCTGCTGCACTCGGGCCTGGAGGTTATCCGGCACAACATCAACCGCCGGCAGCGCGATTTGAAGCTGTACGAGTTCGGCAAAGCCTATTCGCAGAACGAGAACGGCAAGTACCAGGAGAAGAACAAGCTGGTGCTGTACCTGACCGGCAACGCCGCCGGCGAAACCTGGCAGCAGAAGTCCGAGAAAGCAGCTTTCCACGATTTGGCCGGGGCGGTGCAGCAGGTGCTGGCGGCCCTGGGCTTCGGCGGGGCGGCCTCGCAGCCGGTGCAGCACGCCTACCTGGCTGGCGGCCTCACGCTGCTGGTGCACAACCAGCCCGTGGCCCAGCTCGGCGCGGTGGCGGCTTCGGTGCTGAAGCGACTGGACGTGACCCAGCCGGTGTGGTACGCCGAGCTGGACTGGGATGTCCTTTCGAAGAAATACAAGCCGACGCTGGTGGCCCGTGAGCTGTCCAAGTTCCCGGAAGTGCGGCGCGATTTGAGCCTGGTGGTTGACTCGGCGGTGACGTTCGACCAGCTTCAGCAGATTGCCCGGCGCACCGAGAAGAAGCTGCTGCAAAGCATTAACGTCTTCGACGTGTACGCCGGCGACAACCTGGGCGCGGGCAAAAAATCGTACTCGGTGAGCTTCACTTTGCAGGACTACGGCCAGACGCTCAGCGAGCAGGCCATCGACCAGGTGATGCAGAAGCTGATTCAGCAGTTTGAGAAGCAGGCTGGCGCGTTAATTCGGCGCTAAAGCCGGCTGTCAATAAAAAGGCAAATGACAATGTTGGGAGAATCTACCCGCCTGTAAGGGTTTCTCACTGCTTCAAGCAACGCATCTTATGGAAACCAGCACGCCCATAAAAAAGCCCCTGCCCTTCCGCCTCGCTGATTTACGCCTCGAAGGGCTTATTGTCTGGACCATTATTACCATTATCACAACCAGCACGCTGCTACTGCCTTTTTTAACAAGCCCGCAATTTATCCTTCAGCACACGCCGGTTTGTATTTCAAAGCAGCAATTTCAGGTCGAATGCGCTTTTTGCGGCATGACCCGCGCTTTCATCGAGATAGCGGCGGGGCATTTCGGCCGGGCTCGTGAGCTAAACGATGGCAGCTTGCTGCTTTATGCCGGGTTCTTCATCAATTCCGCGCTTTATTTGTCGCGGGGCCTGCCGGCGCTCTGGCGCATTACGCACAATGAGGCCCAGAGCCAGCCGTAAGGTGCTCGACACGAAACGCTCAAATCACTTTTTCACTCCTTTCCTTTCACTATTCAATTTTTCTACATGCAAGTTGCCGGTTTAGTTCTCGGAATTTTAGCATTTCTGGGCTTATTCGTCGGGTTTATTCCCTGTCTGGGAG
>JALYUI010000377.1 GCA_030853845.1 Bacteroidota bacterium
GCCGTGGCCAAGCTGGGCCGGGCCGCCTTCCGCCAGCAGCGACAGCAACAGGCCGTCGGCCTCAGCAAAGAGCCGGCCGCCGGGCCCGGCGGCGGCGTAGCGGGTGCGGGCATCCCATTGGCCCCGGTTCTCTACGAATTCGAGCGTGGTCGCGGATGTGGCCTGCGCCTGCGCCCGGGTAGAAAGCAGCAGCCCCCAACAGGCAGCAACGAAGAGTAGCGGAAGCTTCATAGGCACGGGGGCAACGGCAAGAAGAGTGAGAATGAGGCGGAAACGCGGGGGCGGGCCAAGGGGTTTCCGGGGGTGCGGGGCGGCCCCCTACCTTCCTACCGCCGCACTTCCAGCCAGCCTTTCTGGCGGCGGCCTTCGTCGTCGCGCAGCAGGAAGTAGTACACGCCGTCGGGCAGGCTGCCGGCGCTCCAGCTGTTGTGGTAGTCGGCGGCCTGAAACACCAGCTGGCCCCAGCGCGAGTACACTTCCAGCGAAGTAGGGCGGCAGCTGAAGCGCGGCTTAAACGTTTCGTTGAGCAAGTCGCGGTTGGGGGTGATGATGTTGGGAATTTTCACCTCGCCCACCTCAATGGGCGCGAAGCCGGTCAGCACCTGGCAATTGCCATAGCGCGCTTCGAGCGAAATCTGATACACGCCCGGCTGCTCGTAGCGGTGCCGGGGGGTGGCCTCCGTGCTGGGGGCGCTGCCATCGCCAAAATCCCAGCGGTAGGTGGCGTGCGGGGCCAGCAGCACCGGCGTCAGGTCGGCATCGAAGGGTGCCAGGCCGGCCAGGCCGGGGTAGTTGCTGCACACGGGCAGGTTCAGGCCCACGTTCTGGGCCGAAGTGGGAGCCAGCACCACCGTGCGGGTGGCCGTGGCCTGGCACGAGCCTTCGCGCACGGTGTACACCAGCGGAAACACGCCGCCCCGGTTGTTGGTGTTGGGCGGGGTGAAAAAGCCGGTGGGCGTCACGCCCGCCCCGCTCCAGGTGCCGCCGGCCGGCCGCGCGCCCAGCAGCTGAAACGCCTGGCGCTGGTCGGCGCAGAGGGTGGTATCATTGCCGGCCACCACGGTAGGCGGGCGCGACACGGCTACCTGCTGGCTCACCGTGCCGCAGCCCAGCGAGTCGACGACGGTATAGGTGAGCGTGTGGGTGCCCGCACCGGCCGTGGCCGGGTCGAAGCGCCCCCCGCTCACCCCCGGCCCGCTAAAGGTGCCCCCGGCTGGCGTGGCCACCAGCACGACGGCCGCCAGGCTGGTGCACTGCGGCGCGACCGGCGCAAACACCGGCACCACGGGCGGGGCCACCACGTAGCGCACCGTGCGCGTGCTTAGGCAAATGCCGGTGGTGAGGGCCGTGTAGCTGATGACGTATTGCCCCGGCCCCACCGCGGCGGGCACGAAGCGGTAGCCGCCGCCCGCCACGGCCTGCACGCCCGGCCCGGCCCAGGTGCCGCCGGTGGGGTTACCGGTCAGGGCCAACGGGCCGCCATCCACGCACACGAAGCGGCGGGGGCCGGGGTCGGCCTGCAAAATTTCGAAGCTCATTTTGAAAGCACCGTTGTTGCAGTTGCTGCTGCCGTTGCGCACGGTGTAGGTGTTGGCTCCCGGCGGCAGCGGAAAGCCCTGCCCGCCCACGCAGCTGGCGCACATGGCCTGGTATACCACGCCGCGCTTATCGAAGCGCGAAGTACCGCCGTCGACGTGGTCGGCGGCCAGCGAGCTGTTTTCGCCGAAGTACGTGGCGTAGTCGAGGGTGCGCATGCCGGCCGAAAACTGCGTCAGGTAAAAGTCGGAGCCGTCGGTGGTGCGCTGCACGGCGTTGGGGGTGACCGGCAGGCCGTAGGTGTTGCCGCCGATGTAGTAGCCCTGGTCGTTGTCGGTGCCGCCCCAGCCGCTGATGTACACCCGCTCACAGTCATCGACCAGAAACGCGGTGGGCACCAGGGCCGGGCCGCCGCCGCTGCGCGGGGCCACGGCCGTGCTGTAGAGGCTGGCCGTGAGGTCGGGGTTGAGCTTCTGCACGAACAGCGAGCCGGTGCTTACCCCGTACAGGCCCGTGGTAATCGGAAACGTGCCCAGCGTCTGGCCCAGCACGTAGGCATTACCGGCCGCGTCGAGCTGAATGAACTGGGCCTGGTCGTAGGCCGAAGTGCCCACGTAGGTGGCACGCTCCAGCGTGCGCCCATCGGCGCTGATGCGGGCCACGAAGCCCTCCACGTTGCTGAACGACTGAAACGGCCGGTAAGCGCCGGGCGTGGTGGGGAAGTTGGGCGACACCGTGCCGCCGCACACAAACACCCGGCCCTGCGCGTCGCGCTGCAGCGAGTAGGCCGCATCGGGGCCGCTGCCGCCCAGCAGGCCGGCCCAGGTCACGGCACTTAGGTCGGGCCGCAGCTTGCACACCAGCGCATCGGACCCGCCCTGGCCGTAAGTGGCATTGAAGCCCAGCGCCAGCCCCGGAAAGTTGGCCGAAGCGGTAGCGGCCGCCACGTACACGTTGCCGGCATCGTCGAGCAGCACATCGCTGCGAAACACGTCGCCGTAGTTGGCCCGGATGATGTCGGTGCCGCTAATCACGCCGTCGTTGCCCGAGCCGCCCAGGTAGGTGCTGGCCAGCAGCGCGCTCCCGCTGGCGCTCAGGCGGGTCAGCACCAGGTCCGAGCCGTTGGGCATCAGGTAAGGGTCGCGGTTGGCCCGGAAGGGGTCGAGGGCCGTACCGCCGCCGAAATTGCGTTGCGCGGCGGTGGTCGAAGTCGGGTAGTCGCGCGAGCTGGTGCTGCCCAGCAGCACCAGCTCGTTCTGGCCGTTCGTCACCAGGCTGTGCGGAAACTCGGTGCTGCTGCCGCCCAGGTAGGTGGCCCACACCCGGGCGGCCGGCCCGTTCTGGTGGGTGTCGTACTTGATGAGGGCAATGTCGCAGAGGCCGCCGAAGGTGGTGCGGTACGCCCCCGTGGTGGCCGGAAAGCCCGGCCCGAAGGCAATGCCGCCCGAGTAGAGGTTGCCCGCGTTGTCATAAGTAGCCGTGAAGCCCCAGTTGTCCACCGTCGAGCCGGTCAGGGTCGAGAACTGCACCGTGGGGTCGATGGTCAGGGCGCGGGTGTGGTCGTACTTGCCCAGCGCGAAGCTCAGGGTGTTACCGGTGAGCACGTAGTGGCAGGCTACCGCTTGGAGCTGGCCGGCGGCATCAAGCTGGAACGCCTGCGGGGCCAGCTCGGTGGTGGTGCCCACGGTGGTTTTGATGAGCAGGTTGCCGGCCGCGTCCAGGGCCAGGGCGCTGGCCCCGTCATAGCGCAGCGCTACCCGGGCGGGGTTGGCGTGGGGGGCCAGCAGCACGTCGTATTCGAGATGATGGGTCTGGTTTTCGTACAGGGTCAGGTCGGTGCCGGGCCACAGGCCGGCGTAGCGCAGCCGGCGGAAGGCCCCCACGTGACTGGCCCAGCGCCGCTCGTCGCTCCCCACGAAGTAGTTGCGCTCGCCGGGCACCAGGTCGGTGGCCGCGAGGTGCACCCCGGCGCGGGGCTTCACAAACGACACCGTGTAGGCGTGGCCGGCAATGGGGCCGCTGGCCGCGCCGGGCTGCCCGCCGTGGTGCTCCGCCAGAAAAGCCGGGTCGAAAAAGCTATAGGTGAGGGCCGTATTCTGCACGAACAGGCGGCCGGCCGGCAGGGCCGCCTCGTAGCGCACCGCCGTCTCCCACTGGCCTTTGTTAACGATGAATTCGAGGCTGGCAGCATCGGGCACGGGCACGGAGGCGCGGGCGGGTAGCGCCAGGGGCAGGGCCAGCAGGTAAGAGCAGGCGAAGCGAAAAGGTAGTCGCATGAAATCAGGAAAAAGAAGGGAAAGGAGGAAAGAAGGCTAATAACGGGGAATAGGACGTCATGCAGAGCGCAGCGAAGCATCTCGCGTGTGGTAGTAACTCAATCGTTGCTTCCTCACTGATTAGTGGTGGCGGGCAAGATGCTTCGCTGCGCTCTGCATGACGTTCTTTCTCCCTGCCGCCCCACCGCCCGGCTGCAACGCCCGCCGCGCAAAATTCGTGCGAGTCTGCCGCACCCGCTGCCGTTGGCCGGCCCGGCCGCCCGCCGCTACCTTTGCGGCCCTTGCTGCCGAATCCCGTGCGCCGTTCATTTGCCTTCAAACTTACGCTCCTGACGCTGGGCTGGCTGCTGCTGGCCATTGCCTGCGAGCAGGTGCCGGCCGGGGCCTTCTGGCCGGTGGTGTTCGGCGCGCTCACCACGCCGCTGGCCCTGCTGCTCACGGCGCTGCTCACGCTGTACTGGCTACGGCGGCGCTGGCAGGTGGCCCTGCTGCCTATTACTGTTCTGGCCCTCACGTGGCCCCACGTGCAGCGCGGGCTGGCCCTGCACCCGCTGGCGGCGCTGCGCCCGGCCCTGCGCCCGCAAACCCTGGCCCTGCCCGACGGCCGGCAGCTCACCTCGAACTTCCTGGTGGCACCGGGCCAAGCGGTGTCGCTGCTCTCGGCCAACGTGCGCATCTTCAACGTGTATGCCCAGCTGCGCGACCCCGCCTTCGTATCGTCCAAGGGGCTGATTCACTGGCTGGCCGACAGTCCGGCCGACGTGCTCTGCCTGCAGGAGTATTACAACGAGCCCCAGGGCTCGAAGGAAGACGGCCGCGTGTTCCGCACCGAAGAAGCCCTGGGCCGGGCCAGCGGCCGCCATTCCTTCGTCTCGACCACGCTCACCAACGGCATTGGGGCCGAGTTCGGGATGGCCATTTTCTCGCGGTTCCTGATTGTGCGGCGCGGCACCATTCCCTTCGGCAAGCTCACCCAGAACCACGCCATGTGGGCCGACCTGGCCCGCCCCGCCGCCCGCACCGGTACCGGCCGCTCCGATACCATCCGGGTGTTCAACGTGCACCTGCAAAGCATGAGCATGGCCGAAAGCGACATCGTGACGGCCACCGAGAGCCGGGCCGGCCTGCGCCAGAAAGCCCCCAACCTGCTGCGCCGCTTCCGCAACGGGGCCGTGGCCCGGGGCCGGCAGATTGATTCCGTCATGGCCCACGTGCACCGCTCGCCCTACCCCGTGCTGCTGGCCGGCGACCTCAACGACCTGCCCTACTCCTACGCCTACGACCAGCTGGCCGACCACCTGCAGAACGCCTGGGCCAGCACCGGCCTGGGCATCGGGGCCACTTACAACGGCCGCCTGCCCCTGCTGCGCATCGACCAGCAGTTTGCCGGCCCCCGCTGGCAGGTGCTGGCCTGCCGCGTGCACCAGGAAATCCCGTGGAGCGACCATTTCCCGGTCGAAGGGATGTATCAGTTATCAGTGAACAGTAATCAGTGAGCAGTTAGCAGTGAACAGTTAGCAGTGAACAGTGAGCAGTTAGCAATTCAAGGGTGGGGAACTTGCTGGCTGTTAATTTTGAGCATGGATGCACCATCGTACGAAGCCGGGCCTTTGCTGCAAAAATCTTTTGCCTTTGCGGTGCGCATTATGAAGTTCCACCGGCATCTGCAGACGACGGAGAAAGAGTTTGTTGTTTCGAAGCAATTGGTGCGGAGTGCTACGTCGATAGGGGCTAATGCTGAAGAGGCGAATGGAGCAATATCCATGGCCGATTTCTCCAGTAAAATATCAATCGCTTACAAGGAGGCACGCGAAACGAGCTATTGGCTCCGACTTTTGCAGGCCGCCGGCTATATCGAAGAAAAGATGTTTGCATCATTGCACGACGATTGTCAGCAACTTTGTCGTATTCTGTATGCCATCCTGCGGTCGAGTGGCCGCGCTTAAAATCAGTTATCAGTGACTAGTTAACAGTTATCAGTGCTGTTTTCACGCTCAATCAACTGTTAACTAATCACTGATAACTGTTAACTGATTTTCATGCTCTCGCTTTACAACACCCTCTCCCGCCAGAAAGAAGAATTCCAGCCCGTGCACCCGCCCCAGGTGGGCGTGTACCTGTGCGGCCCCACCGTGTACAGCGAGGCCCACCTGGGCAACGCGCGCGGCCCGGTGGTGTTCGATGTGCTCACGCGCTACATGCGCTACCTGGGCTACCAGGTGCGCTACGTGCGCAACATCACCGACGTGGGCCACCTCGAAAGCGACGCCGACACCGGCGAGGACAAGATGGAGAAGGCCGCCCGCGCCGCCCGCATCGAGCCCATGCAGGTGGCTCAGCACTACACCAACCGCTACCGCCAGCACATGCTGGGCCTGGGCTGCCTGCCGCCCGACATCGAGCCCCAGGCCAGCGGCCACATCATCGAGCAGATTCAGGTCATCGAGGAGATTATTGGCAACGGCCTGGCCTACGAAGTCAATGGCTCGGTGTATTTCGACGTGCCCCGCTACAACGAGGAGGGTATGCGCTACGGCAAGCTCTCGAACCGCAGCATTGAAGACCAGTTGGCCGGCACCCGCGCCAACCTCGAAGGCCAGAGCGAGAAGCGCAGCCCCCTGGATTTCGCTCTCTGGAAAAAGGCTTCGCCCGAGCACATTATGCGCTGGCCCTCGCCCTGGGGCGAAGGCTTCCCCGGCTGGCACCTCGAATGCTCGGCCATGAGCCGCAAGTATTTAGGTGAATTGAGCGACATCCACGGCGGCGGGCTAGACCTTATGTTTCCGCACCACGAGTGCGAAATCGCGCAGAGCCAGGGCAGCCACTCGCATTCCGACGAGGCCCGCATCTGGATGCACAACAACATGATTACCGTGAACGGCACCAAGATGAGCAAGAGCCTGGGCAACTTCGTGCTGCTCGGTGACATGTTCCTCGGCCCGACCGGGCCGCTGGCCTTCGGCTACTCGCCCATGGTGGTGCGCTTCTTCCTGCTGCAGGCCCACTACCGCTCGCCGGTTGATGTGAGCGACGACGCCCTACAAGCCGCCCGCAAAGGCTACCGCAAGCTGATGAACGGCCTGCGCCTGCTGGAGAAACTAGTGGTAAGTGGTGAGCGGTTAACGGTGAATGAGGATACCCCTCAGCCATTAACCACTAATCACTCACCACTTACCACTGAAGCAACCGCGTTGCTTCAGCTGGCCGCCAAGCCGGCCGAGTTCCTCGACGACGACCTGAACACGCCCCGCGCCCTGGCCGCGCTGTTCGACCTGCTAAAGCGCTTCAACACGCTGGCCGCCAACCCCGCCGCGCTGGCCGCCGTGGGCGCGGAGGCCCTGACCGTCGCCGCCGCCACCTACCGCACGATGGTGCAGGACGTGCTGGGCCTGCGCGAGGAAACCGCCGTGAACCCCGAGCAGCTTATCGACCTCACGCTGGGCTTCTACTCCGAAGCCAAAGCCGACAAAGCCTACGACAAGGTGGACCAGATTCGCGCCGCCCTCAAAACCCAGGGCATCGTGATAAAGGACACCAAGGCCGGCGTGGAGTGGGCCTACAGCGAGGAATAACCAACCACTGCGAGACACTGCGTTTTTAACACTGCGCGACACTGCGTGAAATACCGCAAGCACATTTCCATGAATTTCCGCTCCTTCCGCCTCCCCCTCGCCGCGCTGGCCGGCCTGCTCGTCCTCACCGGCTGCCCCGACAAAAAGGCCACCGAAACCGCCGAATCCACTGTGCCGGCCGAACCGAAGCTGCCCAAAGCGCCGGTGTTCAACGCCGACTCGGCCTACGCCTTCACGGCGAAACAGGTGGCCTTTGGGCCGCGCGTGCCCAACTCGAAAGCCCACATTGCCGCCGGCAACTGGATTGTCGCCAAGCTCAAAAGCTACCAGCTGAAGGTGATGGAGCAGCCCTTCGAGGCCATGACCTTCGACGGCACCAACATCCACGCCCGCAACATCATCGCGCAGTACCAGCCGCAGGCAGTGCGCCGGGTGGCCATTTTCGGGCATTGGGACACCCGCCCCTTCGCCGATGACGACCCCGACCCCAAACACAAGAACAAACCCATGGACGGCGCTTCCGACGGGGCCAGCGCCGTGGCCGTGGCCCTCGAAATGGCTCGCATCCTCAGCCAGCAGCCCGACTCGCTGGCTCCCAACGTGGGTGTCGACTTCATCTTCTTCGATGCCGAGGACTGGGGCCACGACGACACCACCCAGGCCAAGCTGAAGGACCAACTCGACGGCAGTGGCACCGACTCGTGGTGCCTGGGCTCGCAGTACTGGAGCACCCACCTGCTGCCCGCCGGCTACAAGGCCGAGTACGGCGTGCTGCTCGACATGGTGGGCGCGAAAGACGGCAGCTTCACCCGCGAGGAAACCTCCCGCACCAGCGCCCGCACCGCCCTTGACAAAATCTGGAACACCGCCACCCAACTCGGCTACACCAACTATTTCCGTTACGAAGACACCGGCGGCATCACCGACGACCACGTGTACACCAACAAGGCCGGCATCCCCACCCTCGACATCTACGACCACCCCAAGTCGGGCACCAACTACTTTCCGCCCTACCACCACGCCACCGGCGACAACATGAGCATCATCGACCGCCGCACGCTCAAAGCTGTGGGCCAGACCATGACGCAGGTGCTGTACGTGGACTAGCCCGGTGTCATGGCCTCCTTCCCGGGTAGTATGAGAAACGAATGGGACCTGTTGGTAGCCGCGCGCCGTAGCACCGACGCGGGCGAAGCCCAGCTCTGCTTCACAGTCCTGAGCCCGCCGCGGTGGACCATCTTCAGTGGCCGCCCGGCCCGGGTGCAGGCCCCCGATGGCACGGCGTATGAGCTGGGCGCTGATTTCCCCACGGTGCTCCACGAGCTCATCCGGGGGCACATTGATACGGAGCTGGAGTGGAGCAGGTCCCCGCCCCGGTACGAACTCTCCTTCCGGCCGGGCCGGTACCACCCGCGCTTCGACCCGGCCCGGCCCGACGGGCGCGGGGAATACTACCTGCCTGGCCTCCCCGTTTCGCCCGGCTCCCACCAGGCCCTGCGCTCGCTGCTGGACGCGCTGCCGCCTCCTGAGGAGCCCGCCCCGGCCCCCGGCGACGGCGATGACAGCCCGTAGCGCGGCGCGTGCCGCTGGAGATTCAGGCCGGAGCAGCTACCTTGCGACCTCCTGTTCCTCCACATTGCCCCCACTACCCCATGAGCTCCTTCTATGCCGAGCTGCATCTGGCCGGTTCTGCCGTCCCCGTGCTGCGCTGCTCTTATTCCTTCCACCAGGAAACCGACAGCCGAGGCCGCCCCACCAGTACGGTGCGCCACGACCTGCTACACCTGCTGCTAGACGTGCCCGACACGGACCAACTGCTGGCCTGGGCCGCCGCCCCCTTCAAGCCCCTGCCCGGCCAGGTCATCTTCTACAGCGACGCGCAGGCCCGGCTGCCCCACGAAAGCATTTCCTTCGAAGCCGGGCAGTGCGTCAGCTATAGCGAAACCTTTGACGACGGCACCGGCGGCG